>NZ_JBFRCL010000003.1:0-247948 GCF_040965695.1 Paraburkholderia sp. BR10937 | reverse complement strand
GTGAAGGTGCGCGTGCCGACCTTCACCGTGTCGCCGACATGGAGCTTGAGCGCGTCGAGCAGTTCGTCGTCCACCCAGACGGTGCCGGGCGGCGGAATGCCTTGCGCCGCGCGATCGGGTGCACCCGGCCCGGCAGCGATGCGCAGCGCGCCGCGCAACGGATAGTCCGCCGAGACGGCCTTGACGGCGGCAAGACGCGTCGCCGTTGCGCCCGGGGCGGCGGAAGCGCCTGCCGCTGCCGCAGCTTGCGGCGCCCCCGAACTCACCATGCTCGGGAAAATCGCGGTGGTCGCCGTGCGCAGCGAGAGCGACTGCGCCTCGCGCGCGAACATGGGATCGACGGGGTGATCGGCGCGCACGATGAAATCGGCGGCGATCATGCGCCGGGCATCGCGCTCGAGGCCGCGCTGCAGCCGGTCGGCGAGAAAACCGACGCTGGCGAGCGCCGCCACGGCCAGCACGAGCGCGAACAGCAGCATGGTGAGTTCGCCCGCGCGCCAGTCGCGCGCGGTCATGCGTGCGGCAAGATGCACGAGATCGGACCAGCCTGGCGTGGTACGCACGACCACCGGTGCGCGCGGGCCGCCCGGGCCACCAGCCGCACCCGGCGGCTCAGCCTGCACGAACCCTGGACCGCCTTCGCTGCGCGGAGGCCTGGCGTTGGAGGAAGAAGGCGCGCCGCCGCTCAATCGTGACGACCCCGCAGCGAAAGCCGCGAAACCATGTGCGTCGCCATGCCGCGAAAACCGCCCTGCACGCCGCGCCATAGACGCGGCAGCGCCCAGGCCGCGAGCACGAGGAACGCCACGAGCATGACGAGGAAGAGCAGCGGCACGAAGAGCGCGAGCAGCACGCCGACGAAGGTCATGCCGTCTTCGGCGCTCGATGTGACGACGTTCGACACCGGCTCAGGCGACAGATTGATGAGTGCGCGCGTGCCCGCCTTGGCGAGATGCGCCGTGCCCGCGAGCGTGCCGCCCGCCAGCGCGGCGACGGTCAACAGTGCCGGATCGGAATGGCCGAGCGCGCCGGCTGCGAGCACGGCCCCGGCCGGAATGCGGATGAAGGTATGCACCGCGTCCCAGAGCGAATCGAACGCGGGGATCTTGTCGGCGAGGAATTCGAGCACCGTGAGCGCGGCGGCGATGCCGATCACCCACGGCGAAGCGAGCACGGCGAGCGTGTCGGGCAGGTGGATCAGGCCGAGACGTTGCAATACGCCGGCCATCAGCACCGTGAGATAGAGGCGCAGGCCGCTGCCCCAGGACAGGCCCGCTGCTAGCGAAAGTGGTTCCAGCATGGCTGCCTCCTCGCGCGGCGCGGCCGGGGCGCCGGCGCTCCACGCGCAAAGCGGGAGAGCAGGCGCTGTGCGCACACGCTCGCCGCTCATGCGGCGCGGAGTGTTATCGGGTTATGACCGTTCCATTATAGCCACGCTCGCTGCGGTGCCGCAGCGGTGTTGCGCGGCCGCGGCACGGGATAGGCATCGAGGTATGCGCGGCGAATTTAATCAGGCAGCCGAAGAAAGCTTGAGTCCGATGAGGCCGAGCACGATCAGCGCGGCGCTCGCCACACGCGCGGCGCTCACTGCCTCGCCCATCATGACGATGCCGAACACGAACGCGCCGACCGCGCCAATGCCCGTCCACACCGCATAGGCGGTGCCGAGCGGCAGTTGACGCATGGCCATGGCGAGCAGGACGAAGCTGCCCAGGGCCGTGACCACGGTGAACACCGAGGGCCAGAGCCGCGTGAATCCTTCGGAAGATTTGAGACCGGCGGCCCACGCCACTTCGAGCAGGCCGGCGACAAGAAGAAGAAACCAGGACATGAGGGACGCTCCATTTGAAAAAATGGGGCCGTCCCCGATGACATCAAAATCTGCAAGGCCGTCCTTACAGAGTTGTAATGATAGCACCAGCGCGGTGCAGGCGCGCCGTGAGGCGCTCGCCGTGCAGCCTTACTGCACGCCGACCAGCCGATACCCCACGCCCGTCTCCGTGATGATGTGCTCCGGCTGTGCGGGATCGCGCTCCAATTTCTGCCGCAGATGCGCCATGTAGATGCGCAGGTAATGGCTGCTCTCCACGTGCGACGGCCCCCAGACCTCGCGCAGCAGTTGCCGGTGCGTGAGCACTCGCCCCGCGTCGCGCACGAGGGTGGCGAGCAGGCGGTACTCGATCGGCGTGAGATGCACGGGCGCGCCTTCGCGCGTGACCTGGCGCAAGCCGAGATCGACGTTCACGGCGCCGAAGCTCACCTGCGGCGCCTCGTTCGCGCCGCCGCGGTTGCGCCGCCGCAGCTGCGCGCGAATGCGCGCGAGCAGTTCGGACACGCCGAACGGCTTCGTGAGGTAATCGTCGGCGCCGGCGTCGAGCGCGGCCACCTTCTCGCTTTCCTGGGTGCGCGCCGAAAGCACGATCACGGGCAGGTCGCTCCAGCCGCGCAGTTCGCGGATCACGTCGAGGCCGTCGGTGTCGGGCAGGCCCAGGTCGACGATCACGAGGTCGGGCTTGCGCGTGGCGGCCTCGACGAGGCCCTGCTTGCCGGTCTCGGCGTCGTGCACGACGATGCCCTCGCCCTCCAGCGTTGCGCGCACGAATCGGCGAATCTGTTTTTCGTCTTCGATCAGGACGACGGCGATGCTCGGGTCACTCATTTGCGGGCTTGTGATCGACGGTTTTGGGGGAAGCAGGTTCGAGCGGCTCGAGCGGCTCGAGCGGCTCGAGCGGCTCTAGCGGCTCGAGCGCTTCGTGTGCCTCCGGCGCATCGGTCACATCGGCGGGCAGCGGCGGCGGCGACTCCACGGGCAGCGAGAACCAGAACGTCGCGCCTTGCACATGGCCGTCGGCGGCAACGCGATTGGCTGCGCCGATTGTACCGCCGTGCGCCTCGACGATCGCCCGGCAGATGGCGAGCCCGAGCCCGATGCCTGGCTTGGCCGACTCCTTCTCGCCGCGCGTGAACTTCTCGAACACGCGCTCGCCCATGCCGGGCGGCAGCCCCGGCCCGTTGTCCTCGACCGAGACGCGCACGAACGGCTGGCCGCCCTCCTCCACGCGGCGTGCCGCGATGGTGAGCGGCGTGTCGGCGGGCGTGTACTTGGCCGCATTCTCCAGCAGGTTCGAAAAGAGCCGCTCCATCAGCACCGCGTCGAGCTGGAGCAGCGGCAGGCCCTCTTCCAGCTTCACCTGCACGGGATGCCGCGCGAGCACGCGGCGGCAGGCGGCGAGCGCGGCGCCCACGGTTTCCTCGAGCAGGGTCCACTGACGATTGAGATTGAGGCTGCCCGCCTGCAGCCGCGCCATGTCGAGCAGGTTCGTGACGATGCCCGTCATGCGCAGCGCCTCGTCGTGAATCGCCTCGATCAGTTCGCCCGAGCGCGCATCCTGCGCATCCCCCGGCTCATGGGTTTGCGCGAGCATCGACGAGAACCCGACGATCGTCGTGAGCGGCGTGCGCAGGTCGTGCGAGATGGCCGAGAGCAGCGAGTTGCGCAGCCGCTCCGACTCCATGTTGACGAGCGCGTCGCGCGCGATGTCCACGTAGTGCACGCGCTCGAGCGCGAGTGCGATTTGCGCGGCGAATGCGTCGAGCATGCGCTGCTGCTCGGGCACCTGCAGCTCGCGCGCGTCGCGCGTCACGACGGCGAGCACGCCGCGCGTGCGCATCGGCGCCTTGAGCGGCAGGTAGCGCGCCACAGCCGCCGGCAGCGTGTCGGTGCCGTTGCCCGCCGGCTTTTGCTGGTCGTACACCCACTGGCCCACGTCGATGTCGAGGTTTTCGGCGTCGAGCATGATCTTCGGATCGGGCTCCTCGATCTTCTGCTGCACCTTGTCGGCGCTATCCGGCAGCAGCAGCGCCACGCGCGCGCCGAACACCTCGCTCACGTGGCGGCTGCCGATCGCGACGATCTGCTCCGTGGTGAGCGCCGCGGCCAGCTCGCGCGCCATCGCGTACATCGCGCCGGTGCGCTGTTCGCGCCGCTGCGCGACGCTCGCCTCGCGGCGCAGGCTCGACGTCAGATGGCTGATGACGAGCGAAGTGAGCAGCATGCCGACGAACGTCAGCAGATATTGCGTATCGGAAACCGAGAACGACATGCGCGGCGGCACGAAGAAGAAGTCGTACGCCGCAACGCTTGCAAACGAGAGCATCACGCCCGGCCCGCGCCCGAGCCTGGTCGCCGTGAAGATCACGCCGAGCAGATACAGCATGACGAGATTCGCGAGGTCGATGCGGTCGATCAGCTGGTTCGCGACGAGCGTCACGCACGCGCAGATCACGAGCGCGGCAGCGTAGGCGCGCGGGGGTGAGCGTTCGGCGCCCCCTGCCGCAAGCGCGTCGCGCCAGGCGTTCGCGGCGCGCGTCGCGGCACTGGCCGCGCCTCCGGGCTCGCTGCCCCCGCGCACGGCTTCGCCCGCACTCGCGCGCACGAGCGTGAGATCGACGTCGCCGGCTTTTTCGGCAAGGCGCTCGCCGAACGGGCGCTTCACCCAGCGCGACAGGCCCGTGCGCAGCGAGCCGCCCGCCACGAGCTTCGAGACATTGCGCAGCCGCGCGTAGCCGACCAGCGTGGTCGCGGCGTCCTCGCCCGCGAGCGTCGCCGTTTCGGCGCCGAGTTCGGAGGCGAGCTTGAGCGCGCCGAGCGTGCGCTCGCGTACGGCATCGGGCAGACGCTGGAGCTTCGGCGTCTCCACGTACACGGCGATCCAGTCGGCCTTCAGGCTCGCGGCGAGCCGCGCCGCGGCGCGCACCAGCGCGTTCGCCTCGGGCCCCGGGCCCACGCAGACGACGAGCCGCTCGCGCGCCTGCCACACATGCTGGATCGAGCGGTCGGCACGATACTCGCGCATCTGCGCGTCCACGCGGTCGGCGGTGCGGCGCAGCGCAAGCTCGCGCAGCGCGATCAGATTGCCCTTGCGAAAGAAGTTGCGGACCGCGCGCTCGGCCTGCGCCGGCATGTAAACCTTGCCGTCGCGCATGCGGTCGAGCAGCTCTTCGGCGGGCAGGTCGACGAGCGTGACTTCGTCGGCGCGATCGAACACGCGGTCGGGCACGGTCTCCCAGACGCGAATGCCCGTGATCTGCCCCACCACGTCGTTGAGACTTTCGAGGTGCTGCACATTGACGGTCGTGTAGACGTCGATGCCCGCGTCGAGCAGTTCGTAGACGTCCTGCCAGCGCTTCATGTGGCGCGCGCCGGCCACGTTCGAGTGCGCCAGCTCGTCGACGAGCACGAGCTGCGGCTTGCGTTCGAGCGCGGCGTCGAGATCGAACTCGTCGAGCAGCCGCCCGCGATAGGCAATGCGCTGGCGCGGCATCACGTCGAGGCCGGCGGTGAGCGCGGCGGTCTCGCTGCGCCCATGCGTCTCGACGATGCCGACCACCACGTCCACGCCTTCTTCGGCGCGCCGGCGCGCGGCCTGCAGCATCGCATAGGTCTTGCCGACGCCGGCTGACGCGCCGAAGAAAATCTTCAGCTTGCCGCGGCGGCGCTTTTCTTCGTCGCGCTGCAGTCGGTCGAGCAATTCGTCGGGATCGGGGCGGTTCATGCGGAAGTCGGGATGAAAATCACGGAGGTTGCACCTGTGGCACGAATGATCGTCTCACCGTGGCACGGAAATGGCAAACCGCACGCTCGACGCGCCAGGCGTCGAGCGTGCGGTGCGGCTCAACGTTCCCGCTCAGCTGACCTCTTTGCCGTCGAGCGCGAGGTTCAGCTCGAGCACGTTCACGCGCGGCTCGCCGAAGAGGCCGAACTGGCGGCCCTTCGTATGGCGATCCACGAGCGTCTGCACGTCGCTCGCGCTCATATGGCGCGCCTGCGCCACACGCGCCACCTGGTAGGCGGCCGCGGCCGGCGAGATCTCGGGGTCGAGCCCGCTGCCCGACGATGTCACGAGGTCGGCGGGAATGGGCTGCGAGACATCGGTGCCCGCAGCCTTGAGGGCAGCGATGCGGCCTTTGATCTCGTCGGCGAGCGCCGGGTTGGTCGGCCCGAGGTTCGAGGCGCCCGAGCTCGTCGCGTTGTACGGCATCGGCGAGGTGGCGGAGAGACGGCCCCAGAAGTACTGGGGCGCGTCGAACTGCTGGCCGATGAGCGCGCTGCCCACCACCTTGCCGTCGACAACGACCAGACTGCCGTTGGCCTGGTGGTGGAACGCGGCCTGCCCGAACGCGGTCATCACGGCCGGATACACGAGGCCGGTGATGACCGTCAGCACGGCGAAGATCACGATCAGAGGACGAAACTGCGATTTCATTTTGGCTTCCTATGTATCTATCGGTGTCTGACCGCGCCGCTCAGACCCAGCCGAACGCGGTGAGCACCATGTCGATCAGCTTGATGCACGGGAACGGCAGGAGAATGCCGCCGAGGCCGTAGACCAGCAGATTGCGGCGCAGCAGCGTCGCCGCGCCGAGCGGCCGGTACTTCACGCCCTTGAGCGCGAGCGGAATCAGCATCACGATGATGAGCGCATTGAAGATCACCGCCGAGAGGATCGCCGACGACGGGGACGTCAGATGCATGACGTCGAGCACGCGCAGTTGCGGATACGTCGAAGCGAACGCCGCCGGGATGATCGCGAAGTACTTCGCGACGTCGTTGGCGATCGAGAACGTCGTGAGCGAGCCGCGCGTCATGAGCATCTGCTTGCCGATCTCGACGATCTCGATGAGCTTGGTCGGGTTCGAGTCGAGATCGACCATGTTGCCCGCTTCCTTCGCGGCCTGGGTGCCCGTGTTCATCGCCACGGCGACGTCGGCCTGCGCGAGCGCCGGGGCGTCGTTGGTGCCGTCGCCCGTCATCGCCACGAGCTTGCCTTGTGCCTGGTGCTCACGAATGGTCGCGAGCTTGGTTTCAGGCGTGGCCTGCGCGAGGAAGTCGTCCACGCCGGCTTCGGCGGCGATCGCGGCGGCGGTCAGGCGGTTGTCGCCCGTCACCATCACGGTCTTGATGCCCATTTTGCGCAGCTCGGCGAAACGCTCCTTGATGCCGCCCTTCACGACGTCCTTCAGCTCGATCACGCCGAGCACCCGAGCGGTGCCGTCATGCAATTCGGCCACCACGAGCGGCGTGCTGCCGCGGCGCGCCACGTCGTCCACGGCGTTGTCGACTTCGCCGGGGAAGCGGCCGCCATGGATGGCGACGTACTGCTTGACCGCGTCGGCGGCGCCCTTGCGGATCTCGCGCCCGGGCATGTCCACACCGCTCATGCGCGTCTGGGCGCTGAAAGCGAGGAACACGGCGTGCAGCGAGTGCATGTCGCGCTGGCGAATGTTGAATCGCTGCTTCGCGAGCACGACGATGCTGCGGCCTTCCGGCGTTTCGTCGGCGAGCGACGAGAGCTGCGCGGCATCAGCAAGCGCTTCTTCGCTCACGCCCGGCGCGGGCAGGAACATCGACGCCTGACGGTTGCCGAGCGTGATCGTGCCGGTCTTGTCGAGCAGCAGCACGTCCACGTCGCCGGCGGCTTCCACCGCGCGGCCCGAAGTCGCGATCACGTTGGCCTGCATCATGCGGCTCATGCCGGCCACGCCGATCGCCGACAGCAGACCGCCGATGGTCGTCGGAATCAGACAGACGAGCAGCGCCACGAGCGCCGTGATCGTGACCACGTGGCCCATCTTCGCGGCTTCGACCGAGAACATCGAGAACGGCAGCAGCGTCGCGGTAGCGAGCAGCAGCACGATGCTCAGCGCGACGAGCAGGATCGTGAGCGCGATTTCGTTGGGCGTCTTCTGACGCTTCGCGCCTTCGACCATCGCGATCATGCGGTCGAGGAACGCTTCGCCCGGGTTCGCCGTGACGCGCACGACGATCCAGTCGGAGAGCACGCGCGTGCCGCCCGTCACCGAGGAAAAGTCGCCGCCCGACTCGCGGATCACCGGTGCCGATTCGCCCGTGATGGCCGATTCGTCCACCGATGCCACGCCTTCGATGACTTCGCCGTCGGCCGGAATCGTGTCGCCGGTCTCGACGAGCACCACGTCGCCGCGGCGCAGATCGGACGCCGTCATGATGCGGATCGGCGCCTTCGGATGCGGCTCGTTGAGCTTCTTGGCCATGACGTCTTTCTTGGCCTGGCGAAGCGACGCCGCCTGCGCCTTCGACCGCCCTTCGGCGAGCGCTTCCGCGAAGTTCGCGAACAGCACCGTGAACCACAGCCAGAGCGCGACCGCGAGGATGAAACCCGCGGGTGCTTCGGCCTGGCCCACGAGCGCCGCGACCCAGAGGATCGTCGTGAGCACGCTGCCCACGTAGACGCAGAACATCACGGGGTTGCGCAACTGCGTGCGCGGATTGAGTTTTCTGAACGAGTCCACGATGGCCGGACGCACCAGCGCCGGATCGAACATGGACCGAGTTGCACTATGCTGATTCATTTTCGTTTCGCTCATGTTGCGAAGGCCCCCGTTCAATGCACGCCCATCATGATCAGATGCTCGACGCCGGGACCGAGCGCGAGCGCGGGCACATAGGTGAGCGCGCCGACCAGCAGCACCGTGCCGAGCAGCAGCACGACGAAGAGCGGACCATGCGTGGGCAGCGTGCCGCCCGTTACGGCAATGCGCTTCTTGCCTGCGAGCGAACCCGCAATGGCGAGCACCGGAATAATGGTGCCGAAGCGGCCGAACCACATGGCAATGGCGAGCAGCCAGTTATAGAACGGCGTGTTCACGGTGAGGCCGGCAAACGCGCTGCCGTTGTTGTTGGCGGCCGAACTGAACGCATACAGGATTTCCGAGAAACCGTGCGCGCCCGGATTCGAGATGCCGGCCTTGCCCGCGTCGGCGAGCACCGCGATCGAGGTGCCGAGCAGCACGAGCAGCGGCGTGAGCAGCACGACGATCGAGACCATCTTCATCTCGAACGACTCGATCTTCTTGCCGACATATTCCGGCGTGCGGCCGATCATGAGACCCGCCACGAACACCGCGAGCAGCGCGAACACGAGCATGCCGTAGAGACCCGAACCGACACCGCCGAAGATCACCTCGCCGAGCTGGATGAAGAGCATCGGAACGAGACCGCCGAGCGGCGTGAGCGAGTCGTGCGCCGCGTTCACGGCGCCGCACGAAGCCGCCGTGGTCGCGACCACGAAGATGCCCGTTTGCGCGATGCCAAAGCGCGTTTCCTTGCCTTCCATGTTGCCGCCAGCCTGCAGCGCGCTGGCGTGCTGGTCGACGTTGAGCGTCGTGAACATCGGATTGCCCGACTGCTCGGCGGACAGCACACCGCCCACGGCCACGGCGAACGCCACCGTCATGACCGCGAGCACCGCGACGCCCTGCCTGCGGTCGCCCACCACATTGCCGAACACGAGACACAGCGCCGCCGGAATGATCAGGATCGACAACATTTCGATGACGTTCGAGACCGGCGTGGGGTTCTCGTACGGATGCGCCGAGTTCGCGTTGAAGAAGCCGCCGCCGTTGGTGCCGAGCATCTTGATCGCGACCTGCGAGGCGACCGGGCCCATGGCGAGCGTCTGCGACGTGACCTTCGTGTCCACCGTTTCAGGGTTGCCCTTCGCGTCCTTCACGGGGTTGCCCTGGGCGTCGAGCTTCGGCGCGGCGTAGGTCGTGGTCTGCAGCACCGGCACGTCCTGATACGCCTTGAAGTTCTGGATCATGCCCTGGCTCATCAGGAGCGCGGCGACGATCGCCGACATCGGCACGAGGATGTAGAGCGTCGTGCGCGTGAGGTCGACCCAGAAGTTGCCGATGGTTTGCACCGAGTGGCGTGCAAAGCCGCGGATCAGCGCGATCACGACCACGATGCCCGTCGCCGCCGACAGGAAGTTCTGCACGGTGAGGCCGAGCATCTGTGTGAGATAGCTCACCGTTTGCTCGGGCGTGTAGTCCTGCCAGTTGGTGTTGGTGACGAAGCTCACGGCCGTGTTGAACGCGCCGTCCACCGTCATCGCGCCGAACTGCTGCGGGTTGCCGGGCAGCCAGCCCTGAATGCGCAGCAGCACATAGAGAAAGCCCACGCCGAGCACGTTGAACGAGATGGTGGCGAGCGCATAGCGCTTCCAGTTCATCTCGGCCTGCGGATCGACGCCGGCGATGCGATAGAGGAAGTTTTCGAGCGGCGCAAAGAGCCGCACGACGCGCGAGCGCCCGTCGAGCACGCGGGTCATGTAGCCCGAGACGGGCACCGCGAGCGCGAGCAGGATGACGAGGAAAAGCCCCGCCTGGAGCAGCGTGTTGGCGTTCATTCGATATCCTCCGCGCGCAGCAGCGCATGGACGAGATAAACGAACAGCAACAGCGTTGCCGCCCCCGATAGCCAGAAGATCCAGGTCATGCGCGCACCCCCTTCGCACCTTGATCGCGGCGGTACTGCATGAGCTTCTCGCAGCCCGCGATCAACGCGTATGTGAGCGCGGCGAAAATCACCAGCCCCCCGATATACAGCACATCCATTGTCGTGTTCTCCATTCGCGGATGACGGATGGCTGAAAGTTACCCGCTGCGGCATTAAATCCGGATCAAAGGTTTTGGCGCGCGTATAAAAACCGCGTAAACGCGGGCGCGAACACGAGACGGGGCACAAGGAAAAAAAGCGCGCAACGTTGGCGTTGCGCGCCTTTTGGGGCTCCATGACAGAGCCAGGGAATGTAAAGGTCGAATCAATGCGCCGGCGCCGATGGCATGCCCCGTTCGGCGCGGCAGTGCATCAATGGTGATGTCACGGAATCAGCACGGTCGAACCGGTGGTCTTGCGCGCTTCGAGATCGGCGTGCGCCTGCCCGACGTCCGCGAGCGCGCAGCGCTGGTTGATCGACGTCTTGACCTTGCCCGACGACACCACGTCGAACAACTCGGCGGCCATCGCCTCGTAGTCGGCGCGCTTCGCGATATACGTGAAGAGCGTCGGGCGCGTGAAGAAGAGCGAGCCGCGCCCCGCGAACTCCGACGAATCGATCGGTGGCAGCGGCCCTGATGCATTGCCGAAGCTCACGAACATGCCGAGCGGCGCAAGACAGTCGAGCGATTTCGTGTAGGTGTCCTTGCCGATCGAGTCGTACACCACGGGCACGCCCGCACCGTTCGTGATCTCGCGCACACGCGCCGTGAAGTCCTCGCGCGTGTAGACGACCGGATGATCGCAGCCGTGCGCCTTCGCAATCGCGGCCTTCTCGTCCGAGCCCACGGTGCCGATCACGGTCGCGCCCAGCGCCTTCGCCCATTGACACACGAGCAGGCCCACGCCGCCCGCCGCCGCCTGGATGAGGATGGTGTCGCCGGCCTGCACGCGATACGTGCGACGCAGCAGATATTGCGCGGTGAGGCCCTGCAGCATGATCGAGGCGGCGGCTTCGTCGCTGATCGCGTCGGGCAGCTTGATCAACTGTTCGGCGCGCAGCACGCGCTCCTGCGCGTAGGCGCCCGGCGGACGCGCGACATAGGCCACACGATCGCCCACTTTGAGCGCGCTCACGCCTTTGCCCACGGCCGTCACCTCGCCGGCCGCTTCCATGCCGAGCCCGGCGGGCAGCGCCTGCGGATAGAGCCCCGTGCGGAAGTACACGTCGATGTAGTTGAGGCCGCACGCGCTCTGGCGCAGGCGCACCTCGCCCTCGCCCGGCTCGCCCACGTCGACATCCACCCACTTCATCACTTCGGGGCCACCGGTCTTGTCGTATCGGATTGCCTTGGTCATCACGTCTCCTTGGTGTTGTCCTGGCTGGTTTCCTGAATCGAGCTACGCGGCGCGCTTCAGACCGCGTTTTTCTGGCGCAGAGTGAGCACGTCGAGCAGCATGCGCGCCGTCGAGATGTTGGTTGCGCACGGCACGTCGTGCACGTCGCATGCGCGCACGAGCGCGTTGATGTCGGGTTCGTGCGGCTGCGGCGTCATCGGGTCGCGCAGGAAGATCACGATATCGACGTTGCCTTCCGCGAGCCGCGCGCCGATCTGCAGGTCGCCGCCGTGCGGGCCCGAGAGCATGCGCTCGACGTTGACGCCCGTCGCGGCCTCGATGCGCGAGCCGGTCGTGCCGGTCGCGATGATCTCGCAGTGACGCAGCGTATCGACGTATTCGGTCGCCAGCTTGACGATGTCATCCTTCTTGTGGTCGTGCGCGATCAGTGCGACGCGGGTTGGCATGGCGTAACTCTCCTTGACGTGGGGTTTGCGTGCGTAATTGTCGTGATGCGTGTCGTGATGCGGCGCCAGGAGCGCCGCGGCTGCCCAGCGCTGACTCGATATCAGTAGGTGCCCGGATAAGCCCCGCCGTCGATCAGCCAGTTCTGCCCGGTGATATAGCCCGCGTGCACGCTGCTGAGGAACGCGCAGGCGCGGCCGAACTCCTCGGGCGTGCCGAAACGGCCGGCCGGAATCGCCTTCATGCGGCGCGCGCGGGCTTCCTCTTCCGAAATCTGGCTCGCCTTCGCCTGCGCGACGATGGTGGCCTGGATGCGGTCGGTGTCGAACGCGCCCGGAAGCAGGTTGTTGATCGTGACGCCCGTGGCCGCGACCTGGCGCGCCACGCCCGCGACGAAGCCCGTGAGGCCCGAACGCGCGCCGTTCGAGAGGCCGAGCACGTCGATCGGCGCCTTCACCGAGGAACTGGTGATGTTGACGATGCGCCCGAAGCCGCGCGCGATCATGGCGTCGATGGTCGACTGGATCAGCGCAATCGGCGTGAGCATGTTCGCTTCGAGCGCCGCGATCCAGGCCTCGTGGGTGTATTTACGGAAGTCGCCCGGCGGCGGCCCGCCCGCGTTGTTCACCAGAATGTCCGGCGACGGGCACGCCGCGAGCGCGGCGGCGCGGCCCGCTTCGGTCGTGATGTCGCAGGCCACCGCCTTGACGTCCACGCCCGTGCTCTTGCGGATCTGCGCGGCGGTTTCCTCCAGCGTCTGCGCGGTGCGCGCGACGATCGTCACGTTGACGCCTTCGGCGGCGAGCGCCTCGGCGCAGCCGCGCCCAAGTCCCTTGCTGGCCGCGCACACCAGCGCGTTGCGTCCTGCGATGCCCATGTCCATCGTTTTCGTGTCCTTTTTGCGTGGATGATCGTCCTGTGACAGGGCGGACACGGCCAGGCCTTGCGCCGCACCGCCCTGAGACCTTTTTGGGATTCTAGAAGAATCGGGCGCGACGCGTGGAAGGCCGATGGCGCGGGACCCGGCAACCGGTGGGCGAAGTCGCCTCGCCACGCGCCATGCGCGCGCCGATGGGTGCATGCTTACCGTATACTTGCGCCTGTAGCGCGGCCCGGCGCCCTCGCAAGCCTTGAGCGCTTGCCGTGCGGCGGGCCGTGCTCGCCGCCACCGCGCAACCCGGGCGTGAGCTTCGGGCTCGCGCGGCAACGGCACGACCGCTTCTCCGATTCCCTTGCAGCCTTGTGCGCCCCGCCATGAAACAGGACAGCCGTTTCCCGAATCTCTTCATCCTCGATCACCCGCTGATCCAGCACAAGCTCACGCATATGCGCGACAAGGACACGTCCACGCGCACGTTCCGCGAGCTGCTGCGCGAGATCACGCTGCTGATGGGCTATGAAATCACGCGCGACCTGCCGGTCGCGTCGCGCCGTGTGCAAACGCCGCTCGTCGAAATCGATGCGCCGGTGATCGCGGGCAAGAAGCTCGCCATCGTGCCGGTGCTGCGCGCGGGCGTGGGCATGTCCGACGGCCTGCTCGAGCTGGTGCCGTCCGCGCGCGTCGGCCATATCGGCGTGTATCGCGCCGACGACCATCGCCCGGTCGAGTATCTCGTGCGACTGCCCGACCTCGAGGACCGCACCTTCATCCTCTGCGATCCGATGGTCGCGACGGGCTACTCGGCGGCGCACGCCATCGACGTGCTCAAGCGCCGCGGCGTGTCCGGCGAGCGCATCCTGTTCCTCGCGCTGGTGGCCGCGCCCGAAGGCGTCGACGTGTTCCAGAAGGCGCACCCGGACGTAAAGCTCTACGTGGCGTCGCTCGATTCGCATCTGAACGAGCACGCCTACATCATTCCGGGCCTCGGTGACGCCGGCGACCGGCTCTTCGGCACGAAAAACTAACCGCCGCGTCGCGGTTGTTCAGGGGCGGCCGGGGAAAACGGGCCGCCCTCGCCCCATCCCCGCCTTGCGCGGGCACACCCGATCCTGCCCCCTTAGCGCCCTCCGCGGGCGGCGTAAGCGGGAATCGTCTGGCGTTGGGTTACGAAGGCAGGCGAAGCCGGTCGGTCCCGGCGTGATAAAATTCAGATCCACCTGAACGGGCGCTGCGTCCCGTCCTGCCGGCACATCGTGCTGCGCGGCCATGACGCGCGAGGCACGCGCGAAAATCACGCGCGCCGCGCGAACGACGCGCGAAGGCCGCACCCGGGAACATCGCAACGACAACAGCACATTGCACACTGCACGCGCATGGCGCGTGAGACGGAGAAAGGTATGGCGGGTCATTCGAAATGGGCCAACATCAAGCACAAAAAGGCTGCTGCTGACGCGAAGCGCGGCAAGGTCTGGACGCGGCTCATCAAGGAAATCCAGGTCGCGGCGCGCATGGGCGGCGGCGATGCCGATACGAACCCGCGCCTGCGTCTGGCTGTGGACAAGGCGTACGACGCCAACATGCCCAAGGACAACATCAACCGCGCCATCCAGCGCGGTGTGGGTGGCGTCGATGGCGCGAACTACGAGGAAATCCGCTACGAAGGCTACGGCATCGGCGGCGCGGCCGTCATCGTCGACACGATGACCGACAACCGCACCCGCACGGTCGCGGAAGTGCGCCACGCGTTCTCGAAGTTCGGCGGCAACATGGGCACGGACGGCTCGGTTGCGTTCATGTTCGATCACGTCGGCCAGTTCGTGTTCGCGCCGGGCACGCCCGAAGACGAACTCATGAACGCCGCGCTCGAAGCGGGCGCCGACGACGTCGTGACGAACGACGACGGCTCGATCGAAGTGGTCTGTCCGCCGTTCGACTTCACGAAGGTGAAGGCCGCCCTCGAAGCCGCGGGCTTCAAGGCCGAAATGGCCGAAGTCACCATGAAGCCGCAAAACGAGGTCGAATTCACGGGCGACGACGCCGTGAAGATGCAAAAGCTGCTCGACGCTCTCGAAAACCTGGACGACGTCCAGGATGTGTACACCAACGCGTCGATCGCCGAGGAATAAGGCGTCGGCCCGGGAGGCCGCGTCGAGGTCTGCTTTGGCCCCGCCTCCTGCTCGCGATTTTCACGGCCGGCGCACTGCGCGCCGGCCGCAACTGTTTCTGGTCTTGGTCTCTCGGGGATTCTCATGAAGTTACTCGTCGTCGGTTCTGGCGGCCGCGAACATGCGCTGGCGTGGAAGCTCGCGCAGTCGCCGCGCGTGCAGCTCGTCTACGTCGCACCCGGTAACGGCGGCACCGCGCAGGACGAGCGGCTCGCCAACGTCGACATCACGGATATCCACGAACTCGCCGATTTCGCCGAGCGCGAAGGCGTCGCCCTCACAGTGGTCGGCCCGGAAGCGCCGCTCGCGTCCGGCATCGTCAACGTGTTCCGCCAGCGCGGCCTGAAGGTGTTCGGCCCGTCGAAGGAAGCCGCGCAGCTCGAAAGCTCGAAGGACTTCGCCAAGGCGTTCATGAAGCGCCACAACATCCCGACGGCGGCCTACGAGACCTTCTCGGACGCCGCGGCGGCGCACGCCTACGTCGAGAAGAACGGCGCGCCCATCGTCATCAAGGCCGACGGCCTGGCTGCCGGCAAGGGCGTGGTCGTGGCGATGTCGCTGGAAGAAGCGCACCAGGCCATCGACATGATGCTCGCCGACAACAAGCTCGGCGACGCCGGCGCGCGCGTGGTGATCGAGGAATTCCTCGCGGGTGAGGAAGCGAGCTTCATCGTCATGGTGGACGGCAAGCACGTGCTCGCGCTCGCCTCGAGCCAGGACCACAAGCGCCTGCAGGACGGCGACCAGGGCCCGAACACGGGCGGCATGGGCGCCTACTCGCCCGCGCCGATCGTCACGCCGCAGCTGCACGCACGCGTGATGCGCGAAATCATCCTGCCGACCGTGGCGGGCATGGAGAAGGAAGGCATCCGCTACACGGGCTTCCTCTACGCCGGTCTGATGATCGACGCGCAGGGCAACCCGAAGACGCTCGAATTCAACTGCCGCATGGGCGACCCCGAAACGCAGCCGATCATGGCGCGCCTGAAGGGCGACTTCTCGAAGGTCGTGGAGCACGCCATCGCCGGCACGCTCAACCAGGTCGAGCTCGAGTGGGACCGCCGCACCGCGCTCGGCGTCGTGCTCGCCGCCCACAACTATCCGGACACGCCGCGCAAGGGCGACCGCATCAGCGAGATCCCCGCGGAAACCGCCGATTCGGTGACGTTCCACGCGGGCACGCAGATGGTCGACGGCAAGCTCGTGACGTCGGGCGGCCGCGTGCTGTGCGTGGTAGGACTCGCCGATTCGGTGCGCAGCGCGCAGAACGTGGCGTACGAGACCGTGAACCGCATCTCGTTCGACGGCATGCAGTATCGCAACGACATCGGCTATCGCGCCGCGGGACGCAAGCAGTAAGCGCAGCGCTTTGCCGGGGCCGCACGCTTCGAGGCGGCCCCAAAGGCAGCGAACGGCCATGCGCCGCCGCGCAACGGCGCGCTTACGGCATTTTCGTCTGGCCGGTTCGCGCGCCGAAAAGCCATCCTCCGCGCAGCAGTCCGAAGCGCGCGCAGCCCGGCAGCCCGCGCGGCCGCCGTTAGCGCCGGACGTCGCGCCAATCGGCGCTACACTGCCGCTGTCAGGCCGCGCCGGGCGGTCTGTCCGAGTAACCCAACGAGCAACCCGACGAATAACCTGACTCCAGCGCCCGCTCGCTGCCGTCCCCATTTCATCGATGACCGACACCCCTAACCGCGCCTACCCCGATAGCGCCGCCGTCCGCGCCTGGCTGGCCGGCCTGCAGACGCAGATCGCCGACACGCTCGGCGCCTTCGACGGCAAGCCGTTCGCCACCGACAACTGGCAACGCGGCCCCGGCGAGAAGCTGCGCGGCGGCGGTTGCACGCGCATCATCGAGGGCGGCGAGTTCTTCGAGCGCGGGGGCATCGGCTTTTCCGACGTTTCCGGCGACGCCCTGCCGCCCTCGGCGACGGCGGCGCGCCCCGAACTGAACGGCCGCGGCTTCGAGGCGATGGGCGTGTCGCTCGTGCTGCATCCGCGCAACCCGTACTGCCCGACCGTGCACATGAACGTGCGCATGCTGCTCGCCACCAAGGCGGGCGAGGCGCCGGTGTTCTGGTTCGGCGGCGGCATGGACCTCACGCCCTTTTACGGCTTCGAGGAAGACGCGCAGCACTTTCACGGCGTGTGCCGCGACGCGCTCGCGCCCTATGGCGAAGACCTGTACCCGCGCTTCAAGCGCTGGTGCGACGAGTACTTTTTCCTCAAGCACCGCAACGAAGCGCGCGGCGTGGGCGGCATTTTCTTCGATGACTACGCCACTGGCGGCTTCGACGAGGCGTTCGCCATGCTCAGGAGCGTGGGCGACGGTTTCCTGAAGGCGTATCTGCCGATCATCGAAAAGCGCCGGGCGACGCCCTACGGCGAAGCCGAGCGCGAATTCCAGGCGTACCGGCGCGGCCGCTACGTCGAATTCAATCTGGTGTGCGACCGCGGCACGCATTTCGGCCTGCAAAGCGGCGGCCGCACGGAATCGATCCTCATGTCGATGCCGCCGGCCGCCACCTGGCGGTACGACTGGCAGCCACAGCCGGGCACGCCGGAAGCGCGGCTCTACAGCGACTTCCTGCCCGTGCGCGACTGGGTCTGACGCCGTGACGCAAGCTTTTACCGTCCCGCCCAACGCGCTCGCACGGCGCGTCGGGCTGCTCGGCGGCACCTTCGATCCGATCCACGAGGGCCACCTCGCGCTCGCGCGCCATTTTGCGCGCGTGCTGGGCCTGAACGAGCTGATCCTGCTGCCCGCCGGGCAACCGTGGCAGAAGCCGGGCGTCACCGCGGCGCAGCATCGGCTCGCCATGACGCGCGCCGCCGCTGCCTCGCTCGCGCTGCCGGGCGTGACGGTCACGGTGGACGCCGACGAAATCGGGCACAACGGCCCGACCTACACGGTCGAAACGCTGCGCCGCTGGCGCGCACGGCGCGCCGTCGACGGCGGCGAGAGCAACGCGCAAGCGGCGCTCACGCTGTTAATGGGCGCCGATCAACTGCTGCACCTCGATTCGTGGCACGAATGGCGCGAGCTTTTCGCGCTCGCGCATCTGGGCGTGGCGAGCCGCCCCGGCTTCGACTTTGCGGCGCTGCCGCCCGAAGTCGCGCGCGAAGCCGCCGCGCGCCGTGCGGGCGCTGACGCGCTTGCGACCGCGCCGCACGGCCACCTGCTGGTCGACGAAACGCTCGCGCTCGACGTTTCGGCGACCGAAATCCGGCGCGACCTGCCGGCCTGCGTGGCAAGCGGGCAACGTCGCGGCACCGCCGCCGACAAGCTTCCCGCGGCCGTGTGGGACTATATCCTTCAACATCATCTCTATCTGCAACACGGGTAACTATGGACATCCGCAAACTTCAACGCGCCATCGTCGACGGTCTCGAAGACGTCAAGGCCCAGGACATCCGCGTCTTCAACACGAGCCATCTGACCGAACTGTTCGACCGCGTGGTCGTCGCGAGCGGCACCTCGAACCGCCAGACCAAGGCGCTCGCCAACAGCGTGCGCGAGAAGGTCAAGGAAGCCGGCGGCGACATCGTCAGCACGGAAGGCGAGGACATCGGCGAATGGGTGCTCGTGGATTGCGGCGACGCGGTCGTCCACATCCTCCAGCCCGCGCTGCGCCAGTACTACAACCTCGAGGAAATCTGGGGCGACAAGCCGGTGCGCGTGAAGCTCGCGGCCAACACGGGCTTCGTGGGCGCGCGTCCGAGCGAGCCGATCGACGACGAGGACGAAGACGAAGTAGCCGCGCCGGCCGTCAAGAAGCCTGCGCGCAAGAGCGCCGCGCGTAAAGCCGCGAAGTAAGCGCGGCGCGTTCGCGAACGACCATCGACCCGCACGATGAAACTGCATATCGTCGCCGTCGGCCACAAGATGCCGGACTGGATCGCCGAGGGCTTCGAGGAATATACGAAGCGCATGCCGCCGGAGCTGCGCATCGAGCTGCGCGAGGTGAAACCCGAGCAGCGTTCGTCGGGCCGCTCGGCCGAGAGCGTCATGGCGGCCGAGCGCACGCGCATCGAGGCCGCGCTGCCGAAGAACGCGCGCATCGTCGCGCTCGACGAACGCGGCAAGGACTGGACCACGATGCAGCTCGCCCGTGCGCTGCCGCTGTGGCAGCAGGACGGCCGCGACGTGGCGTTCCTGATCGGCGGCGCGGACGGCCTCGACCCCGAACTCAAGGCGCGCGCCGACACGCTCCTGCGCCTGTCCTCCCTCACGCTGCCGCATGCGATGGTGCGCGTGCTGCTCGCCGAGCAGCTTTACCGCGCGTGGACCATCACGCAGAATCACCCCTATCATCGCGTGTGATGCAGGTTTAAAGCGCGAGAGCGCCGCCTTTCGTCGTGCGCCGGCGCCCCGCTTGCGCCCTCGCTCGAGCCCCGCTTGCGCCCGAAATGGCGGCCGCGCACGTCAACCCGAAGTCCGTAACGACAAAGACGCTCCGATGCCCACCAACGCGCCCTATCCGTTCGTCTATCTCGCCTCGCAGAGCCCGCGCCGCCAGGAACTGCTGCAGCAGCTCGGCGTGCGCTTCGAGCTGCTGCTGCCGCGCCCCGACGAAGACGCCGAAGCGCTCGAAATCGCGCTGCCCGGCGAGCAAGCCGCCGTCTATGTCGAGCGCGTGTGCGCCGCGAAAGCCGACGCCGCCCGCGCGCGCCTCGTCGCGGGCGCGCACAGGCATGCGCCGATTCTGACCGCCGACACCACGGTCTCCATCGACGGCCATATTCTCGGCAAGCCGCATGACGCCGCCGACGCCTACGCGATGCTCGAGCGCCTCGCCGGACGCGAGCACGAAGTGCTCACGGCGGTGGCCGTGGTCAACGCCGAAGGGGTCTGTCTGCCCGTCGCGGTCTCGCGCTCGCACGTGCGCTTCGCCCCGGCGATGCCCGCCGCGATCGCGCGTTACGTGGCGAGCGGCGAGCCGTTCGGCAAGGCCGGCGCGTACGGCATACAGGGCCGCGCGGCGGAATTCGTCGAGCGAATCGACGGGTCCTATTCGGGTATCATGGGTTTGCCACTATTCGAAACGGCCGCCCTCCTGCGCGCCGCGGGCATCGACTTCTAGAACAAATCATGAACGAAGAAATCCTGATCAACGTCACGCCCCAGGAGACGCGCGTCGCATTGGTCCAGCAAGGCGCAGTACAGGAGCTTCACGTCGAGCGCACGCTGTCGCGCGGGCGCGTCGGCAACGTCTATCTCGGCAAGGTCGTGCGCGTGCTGCCGGGCATGCAGTCCGCGTTCATCGACATCGGTCTCGAGCGCGCCGCATTCCTTCACGTAGCCGATATCTGGCATCCGCGCATTGCCGGCGAAGCGCATGCGAGCGTGCATCATCAGCCCATCGAAAAGACCGTGTTCGAAGGGCAAACGCTCATGGTGCAGGTCGTGAAGGATCCGATCGGCACCAAGGGCGCACGGCTTTCCACGCAGGTGAGCATTGCGGGGCGCACACTGGTTTATCTGCCGCAGGAACCGCACATCGGCATCTCGCAGAAGATCGAGAGCGAGGCCGAACGCGAAGCGGTGCGCGCGCGCCTCACGGCCGTGCTGCCCGCCGACGAAAAAGGCGGCTATATCGTGCGCACGATCGCCGAAGACGCCACGAGCGAAGAGCTTGCGGCGGACGTCGCGTATCTGCGCAAGACGTGGGCGACGATACTCGCCCAGTCGCAGCGCGTGCCCGCCACGAGCCTGCTGTATCAAGACCTGAATCTCGCGCAGCGCGTGCTGCGCGACTTCGTGAACGACGAGACTTCGCGCATTCAGATCGATTCGCGCGAAACGTTCCAGAAGCTCACCGAGTTCGCCACCGAATTCACGCCCGCCGTGCTGCCGAAGCTGCATCACTACTCGGGCGAGCGGCCGCTGTTCGATCTCTACAACATCGAGGCCGAAATACAGCGCGCGCTCTCGCGCCGCGTGGACCTCAAGTCGGGCGGCTACCTCGTGATCGACCAGACCGAGGCGATGACGACCATCGACGTGAACACGGGCGGCTACGTCGGCGCGCGCAACTTCGACGACACGATCTTCAAGACCAATCTCGAAGCGGCGCATACGATCGCGCGGCAATTGCGTCTGCGCAATCTGGGCGGCGTGATCATCATCGACTTCATCGACATGGAGAACATCGAGCATCGCGACCAGGTGCTCGGCGAGCTGAAGAAGGCGCTGTCGCGCGACCGCACGCGCGTGACCGTGAACGGCTTCTCGCAGCTCGGGCTCGTGGAGATGACACGCAAGCGCACGCGCGAATCGCTCGCGCATGTGCTGTGCGAGCCCTGCCCGACTTGCCTCGGCAAAGGTCAGGTGAAGACCGCACGCACCGTTTGCTACGACGTGCTGCGTGAAATTCTGCGCGAGTCGCGACAGTTCAATCCGCGCGAGTTTCGCGTGGTCGCTTCACAGCAGGTCATCGACCTCTTTCTCGAGGAAGAGTCGCAGCATCTCGCCATGTTGATCGACTTCATCGGCAAGCCGGTTTCGTTGCAGGTGGAGTCGAATCTGAGTCAGGAACAGTACGACATCGTGCTCATGTAGCGCGACGCCGTGGCAGGCATCACCGGAGCATCGCAGTTGAATCACCAGCGCGTCACCATTGAACAGATCGGCGAATTCGACGAGATCGTCGACGTCAGAACGCCGCTCGAATTTGCCGAGGACCACATTCCCGGCGCGATCAACGCGCCCGTGCTCAGCAACGAAGAGCGCGTGATCGTCGGGACGATGTACAAGGACTCGCCCTTCGAGGCGACGCGCGTGGGCGCGGCCATGGTGGCGCGCAATATCGCCATCCATCTCGACACGCTGTTCGCCGACCGTCCGCGCAACTGGCGCCCGCTCATCTACTGCTGGCGCGGCGGCAAGCGCTCCGGCTCGATGACGGCCTGGTTCAACATGATCGGCTGGCGCGCGCGTCAACTGGACGGCGGATACAAGGCGTACCGGCATACGGTCGTCGAGGCGCTCGGCACGCTGCCCGAAGGGTTTCGCTATATCGTGCTGGCCGGGCCGACCGGCAGCGGCAAGACGCGCCTTTTGAAGGCGCTGGGACAGGCGAACGCGCAGATGCTCGATCTCGAAGGGCTCGCCGCGCATCGCGGTTCGTTGCTGGGCGCGCTGCCCGAGCGGGTGCAGCCGTCGCAGAAGTCGTTCGATACGGCGCTCGTAGAGACGCTGCGCGGCTTCGACGCCACGCGCCCCGTGTTTGTCGAGGCCGAGAGCCGGCGCATCGGCGTCATCACGCTGCCGCCCGCGCTCGTCGAACGTCTGCATGCCACGCCGTGTGTCGTACTCGATGTCGCGCGTAAAGAACGCATCGACTTGCTGCTCGAGGAGTACGGGCACTTGTTCGACGAACGTACCTATTTCCGCGAGCAGTTGAACAAGCTCACGCCGCTGCACGGGCGCGAGCGTATCGAATCGTGGTGCAAGCTGCTCGACGAAGATCGACGGGCGGAGCTTTACGAGGCGCTCGTCGCGCAGCACTACGATCCCGCCTACACGCGCAGCACGCGGCGCAACTTCGCGAAGCTCGAAAAATCGCTGCACTTCGCGTTCCAGCCGATGACGGGCGACACGCTCGCGCAAGCCCGCACGCTGCTCGCGCGGCTGGAGGAAACGTCGTACGCCGTGGAACCCGCGGACAGCGAAGCCGAAGCGCCTCGCACCGTCTGACGTCTCCCCCTCCCCTTCGCGGACTTCACAAAAGGCGCGCGCCGCGATGGCTTAGCGCGAGTACATTGCGTTCCAGTCTTCAGGCGACACCGTGGCGCGGCCGCCCGATTGCGAGGCGTTCGCCACGCCGCCGTAGCTGCTGTTTGCGCCACCCAAAGCGGCGACCTTCGCCTGGGCGGCCTGGATTGCTTCGGGATAGTGGGCGTTGTCGCCATCACCGACGCGGTAGCCGACCTGCTGAAGCTGCACGAGTTCGGCGCGCACCTGGGCGCGGGTGATGGTCGAGTGCGACTGCGCGAACGAAGCGGTGGGCAGGGCGGCAGCGGCAAGAACGGTGGCGACGGCAACGGCTTGAATCAGGGACTTCATGGAAACGACCTCCAGTTGGATAGGCGGTCGACGTGCGACTGTGTGTGCATGCGACCGATGTACGCATCGTATGCTCACGAATCCCCAGGGTTAACCCCTAGAATCCTAAGGCACTGTTCCAATTCGAGGCAAAGTCCGCGCGATCCGGCGCCCAACGGCGCTGCCGGCGTGAGCGCGCTTAGCGGCGCGGCGTGGCGGGTTGAGCCAACGAAGCGGTGTGCTGAAGCTGCGCGGGCAGATCGGGCTCCCATGCTTCGAGATCCTGCGTCGGGTAAAGGCCGAACGCGTAGATCACGCGCTTGAGACGGCTCACGAAGTTGGGCCGCGGCACGTTGGGAAGCGTGCCCGGCGCGGCGTCGGCCGTGCGGGCCATGTAGTTGTACTTGAAGTCACGCTGCGTCACGCCCCACTTCAGGAGGAATTCGCGGCCACCGCGGTTGCGGCGGATGCGTCCCGTCGTCCGGCAGCCGAAATGGTAGATGCGGCTCGCGCCGACCGAGCGGAACGTGCGGCAGCCAACCAGCCAGAGTTTCATCAGGAAGTCGTCGTCGCTGCTCATGCCCGGCCCGAACTCGATGCTATAGCCGCCCACGCGCAGCCAAAGCTCGCGGCTCACGAGCGTCGGCTGCAGCGCGATGCCGTTGCGGTCGGCCGTGTTCATCTTTGCGGCAAATTCGAGCAGCCCCGCCTCGTTGAAGTCGGCAGGACCCGTGCCGAAGTGGGCGACCGTCACGAGGCCGTTGCCGGTGTCGGTCGGCTCGATGATCTGCGAGGCGAGATAGGCAGGCGCCTGGCCGATTTCGCGCAATGCGTCGACGAAGGCCGAATCCCAACCGGGCGTGCAGAACATGTCGTCGTTCATGAAGAGGATCCACTCGGTCGTGGCGAGGCGCGCCACGTCGTTCACGGCGAGGCATACGCCCACGTTCCCTTTGCTCCACGTATGGCGGATACCCTGCTCACGGACCCAGTCGAGCGTGCCGTCGCTGCCGTCGTTGACGTGCACGAGAATCTCGTGCTCGAACGAAGAATGGCGCCGGATGCTGTCGACGCACATCTTGAGGTACGGCAGGTTGTTCCAGGTCGGGATCAGAATACTGAACATGAAGATTTGCCCTAGAAAGGGTCAGATTTGGCATCCGCGCGTTCCGTTGCCGCCGCGAGAACGGCCGGGTTGGACACGTAGAAAAATGGGTTCTTTCATAACGTCCTGACTACGCGGCCTTTTGGGTGCGAAGCATGACGCGAAACGCGATATTGTACGCATACATTCTTCTTACCCGAACCCGCCGCCGAAGTTCGTATCCTGTAGTGTCCGCCAAGGCAGCCGCCTCTGATTCTTCGTCAAGCGCGCGAGCCGCTATCGTGTGATAATAAGAGGTTATCTTGAAGAGCAAGTAGACCCGTGTTTCAGCAGACCAACTCAAACACTTCGTGGGTTTCGCCGGCAAGCTGGCTCGATCGCGCCGTTTCGCGGTCCTGCATGATCCCCTACCCGGGCGTGCCTTACGAGCCGGAGCCGTTTCTTCGCAGCACCAGCCGCATCAAGATCGCGAAGAAATACCTGCACAAGCAGTTTCTTCTGAAGGCGCACGGCCAGTTGCGCCTCGAACAGGCACATCTGGACCCTTCGCAGCGCGTCCTCTGGGTCTACGCCAAACGCAACTTCGGCGACGCGACGATGGACATGGCCGGCCGCGCGCTGCTCAAGGCCCTCGGCATGCGCATCGATCTGCTCGCGCTGCCGTCGCTGGTGCCGCTTTTCGGCGAAGACGACGTGTTCGGCAAGGTCTACGGCGACCCGGACGAAGTCGATGCGAGCCGCTACGACGCGATCCTGCTCTCCGAGTACAACCTGCCCTCGATCCGCATCAAGACCCGGCACTTCGCGAAGCTGCCGTTCGCGGGCCTGTTCCGTTACTTCAACGGGCCCGACCGCAACCAGACCCGGTTCAGCTTCGCGAGCGTCAACGACGTGTTCTCGCTCGGCCACGACGCCGACACGCTCGCCGAAATCAGCAAGCCCTATCTCGCCAGCAAGCCGGCAACGCGCGAGTCGGTGCGCGGCCTCCTGCCGGCACGTCCGTTCATCGCGATCGCGGCGGGCGGCGTGGACCCCGATCGTACTTACAACCGCTGGCCCGAAGTCGTCGAATTGCTGAACAAGTACGACAATGTGGGCGCCGCGAAGGAAATCGTCGTGCTCGGCTCCGACAACGGCACGCAGATCGCGGAGCAGTTGTGCGCGAGCGCACCCGCTGGCGTACGTATCCGCTCGCTGACCGGCAAGCTCGCGTTCCTTCAGGCACGCGAGATCGTGGCGCACGCCGAACTGTTCGTGGGCGCGGACGGCGGCCTGATGCACGTCGCCCACACCACGCAAACGCCCAGCGTCTCGCTGTTCAGGCAGCAAGAGCCGCCCGCGCTGCGCCTGACCGAAGCCTGCCGGTCCATCGGCCTGCAGGGCAGCGGCAACGTGGACACCATCCCGCCCGCGCAAGTCGTCGGCGCGGTGCTGCGCCAACTCGCCGCTCGCGCACCCGCTACGGCGCCCGCAGCGGCCTGATCACCCCAAACGTAGCGGCTCCGGCCCACGCCGGCGCACTTTCATGACCGCGGCGCGCCTGAACGCGCGCGCCGCGTCATCGCCCGGAAGACTCAGGCGGCGCTCTGCTGATACTGGATCTTGTGCAGGTGCGCGTACATGCCGCCCTTCTCGAGCAGTTGCTGATGCGTGCCCGATTCGACGATATGGCCGCCATCCATCACGAGGATGCGATTCGCGCGCTCGATCGTCGACAGACGGTGCGCGATCACGAGCGTCGTGCGCCCGCGCATCAGCGTTTCCAGCGCCGCCTGCACATGGCGCTCCGACTCCGAATCGAGCGCCGAGGTGGCCTCGTCGAGAATCAGGATCGGCGCATCCTTGTAGATCGCACGGGCGATCGCCAGGCGCTGGCGCTGGCCACCCGAGAACTTCATGCCGTTGTCGCCGATCAGCGTGTCCATGCCCTCGGGCAGCGCCGAAATCGTCTCCCACAGGTTCGCGGCGCGCAGCGCGCGCTCCACGCGCTCGCGGTCGGCCGTCTGGCCATAGGCGACGTTGTTCGCGACCGTGTCGTTGAACAGCACCACATCCTGGCTCACCATCGCGATCTGGTTGCGCAGCGCATGCACGTCGTAGTCGGCGATCGATACGCCGTCGACCATCACCTGGCCGCCGCTCGGATCGAAAAAGCGCGGCAACAGATTCACGAGCGTGGTCTTGCCGCTGCCGGACGGGCCGGCGAGCGCCACCATTTCGCCGGGATTGATGCGGAACGACACATGGTCGAGCGTCACGCGGTGGCTCGCCCCATAGGCGAACGAGACGTCGCGGAACTCCACCTCGCCGCGCGCGCGTTCGAGCGGCAAGCCGCCGCCCACGGGCTCGGGCGGCTCGTCGATCAGCCCGAAGATCAGCTCGGCCGCGGTCATGCCGCGCTGCAGCGGCTGATTCACGTCGATCAGGTGCTTGAGCGGCGAGATCACGAGCAGCATCGACGTGACGAACGCCACGAAGCCGCCAACCGTCGTCTGGTCGTTCGAGGCCTGCACCACGGCAATGGTGATGACGATCGCCAGCGCGATCGAAGCGAGGAACTGCGTGAGCGGCTGCGCGAGCCCGCCCGACACCGTCATGCGCATCTGGTAGCCGCGCAGGCGCCGGCTCATTTCGCCGAAGCGGTCCTTTTCGTAGCGCTCGCCGTTGTGAACCTTGACGACCTTGTAGCCGCCCACCGTCTCCTCGACGATATAGGACAGGTCGTTCGTGAGCATCTGATGCTCGCGGTTCAGCCGGCGCAGACGCCGGTTGATCTTGCTGACGAGCCAGCCGATCGCCGGCAGCAGCACCGCGACGATCAACGTGAGCCGCCAGTTCAGATAGAACAGGTAGCCGAGCAGGAAGATCACCGTGAGCGAGTCGCGCACGAGCGTCACCAGCACGCCGAGCAGCACGCCGAGAATCTGGTTGACCTCGAACACGATCGCGTTGATGACCGTGCTCGCGGTTTCGCGCTGAAAGAAGCCGACGCTCGCGTGAATCATGCGCTCGAACATCTTCAGGCGCAGCGCGAGCAGCACGCGGTTCGACACATACTGCAGCAGGTAGCCGGACGCGTATTGCGCGAGGCCGCGCACGAGCGCCAGCCCGATGACCGCGATGGGCACCAGCCACTTCGCTTTCGGATCGCCGCGCGTGCCGAAGCCGTGATCGAGCAGCGGCTTGAGCAGCGCGGGAATGCCGGCTTCGGTGGCGGCCACCACGGCCATCGCGATCACGCCGGCGAGGAGCACCCACATAAGCGGCTTCACATACGGCCACAGCCGCCGGCCAATCACGATCGGCGACGACTTGGTGTCGGAGCCGATCGGCTTGCTCAAGGTTGATCTCTCGCCCAAAATTTCCTCGAAAAAAATGCGGGTATCTGCCCGCCCCCCGGCAAACAGGTACGCCATTGTAAACGTTCGGCCCAGGAGGCGATGCATCCGCCCGGCCGGGGCCGGCGCCGGGGCGGTTTCGTAGCCGCCGGCGTTTTTGTATATACTCAGCGATTCGGCTTCGGGGCGCGAACGCGCGCGCAGCAAGCGTCTGCGCGAAGCGCTCTCCGAACGCGAGGCCGGCTCCAGCCGGCCTTCCCGCCCTCTTCACCTTCTTCCAGCCATCGCGAGCCAGCGCCGATGAACGACAGCGCCAAACCCGATGCGATCAGCGTCATCGTCATCGTCAAAAACGAAGCACACGATATTCGGGACTGCCTTGCTTCCGTGCACGGCTGGGTCGACGAAATCGTCGTGCTCGATTCGGGCAGCACGGACGGCACCCAGGCCATCTGCCGCGAGTTCGGCGCGACGGTCGTCGAAACCGACTGGCCCGGTTTCGGCCCGCAAAAGCAGCGCGCGCTCGACGCTGCGCGCGGCCCGTGGATTCTCTCGCTCGACGCCGACGAACGCGTTTCCCCCCTGCTTCGCGACGAGATTCTCGCAAGCGTGAAGACGAACGGCGCCGACCTGTTCCGCGTGCCGCGCCAGTCGAACTACTGCGGCAAGTGGATCCGCCATTCCGGCTGGTCGCCGGACTATGTGACGCGGCTCTTTCGCCGCGACGCGGCGCGCTTCTCGAACGATCTCGTGCACGAACGCGTGATCGCCGCGCCCGAGGCGCGTGTCGGCACGCTCGCTCAGGCGCTGATTCACTACAGCTTCCGCGACTTCTCCGAAGTGCTCGGAAAAATCGACAGCTATTCGACTTACGGCGCGACCCAGGGCGCGGCGCGCGGCAAGCGCGGCGGCCTGCGCAAGGCGCTGCTGCACGGCTTCTGGTCCTTCGTGCGCAGCTGGATCATCCAGCGCGGCTTTCTCGACGGCAAGATGGGCTTCGTGCTGGCGATCTCCAACGCCGAAGGCACCTACTACCGCTACCTGAAGCTCATGCTCCTCGAAACCCAGCAGTCCGCCGCCGCCAAAACCCGTGACGCCGCACCGGAGAGCCGATGAACGCGCGTCGCGACATGCAGATTTCGGTGATCGTCAGCACCTATAACCGGCCCGATGCCCTCGAACGGGTGCTGGCCAGCCTGAGCGCGCAGTCGGACGCGCGCTACGAAATCATCGTCGCCGACGACGGCTCTGCCGATGCGACCCGCGCAACCGTCGAGCGCTGCGCGGCGTCGAGTCCGGTGCGCATGGAGCACGTGTGGCACCCGGACGACGGCTTTCGCCTCGCCGAGATCCGCAACAAGGGCATCGTGCAGGCCCGCGGCGATTACCTGATCTTTCTCGACGGCGACTGCGTCGCGCAGCACGATTTCGTTGCGCGCCATCGGCAGCTCGCCAGCGAGCGCGCCATTATCACCGGCAGCCGCATCCTGCTCGACGACACGCTCACGCAGCAGGTGATCGCACAGACGATTCCGCTCGCGGACAAGGGCTTCGGTTTCTGGGTGCAGCAACGCCTTGCTGGCCACGTCAACAAGATCGCGCCCCTCTTCCTCAAGCTGCCAGATCGCAAATGGCGCGTGATCGAGGAGTTCAAGTGGCGCGGCATCAAGGGCTGCAACATGAGCGCCTGGCGCAGCGACATCGAGCGCGTGAACGGGTTCGACACCAGCTTCACCGGCTGGGGGCACGAGGACGCCGATTTCGTGGCCCGGCTCGCCAATTGCGGCGTGCACCGCAAGCTCGGCGCCTATGCCACGGAAATCTTCCACCTCTGGCATCGCGAGCAAGCGCGCGCGCAGGCAAGCTCCAACGAAGCAAGGGTCAAGGTGCGTATCGCGGACGGCACCGTGCGCGCCGAACGCGGTCTGGCCGAACTGGCGAGTTAAACGACGCGCGTTTCGCAGAACCACGGCGCGGCATGGCAGCAGTGAAAACTGCCATACCGCCCGATCCCGTCAGTACACGATCTCGATTTCGCTGCCCGCGAACTCGCCGCGCAGCGCGGCGAGCAGGTCGTCGGTGGGCTTGACGCGCCAGGCGTCGCCCAGACGCACTTCGCCTTCCGCTCGATCGTTGCGATAAGCGATCTGCACCGCGAGCCCGTTCGGAATGACCGCTTGCGCGCGCTCGCCGCGATCGCGCCCGAAGCCGCCGCGGCCGCGCGTTTCCGTGGCAGGCGCCGGCAGCGAGTCGTCGGGCTTCGCGCGATACGCTTCGAGCACCGTGCGCAGCGCGCCGGCATTGGCATTGCCGTTCATCTGCAGCTTCACCGCTTGCGCGTAGCGGCTGCGCGCGCGCTCCAGGTCCATCACGGTATCCACCGTGAAGCGGATGCCGCCCGTGAACGCGTCGTTGCGCGCCCCGCCCTGCACGACGAGCAACTCGTCTTCCTTGAAGAGCGCCTTGTGCGCCTCGAACTGCTCGTTGAACACCGTCACTTCGCACTGGCCGGTGCCGTCGTCGAGCAGCGCGATCAGCATCTTGCCGCGCTGGGTCATTTGCGTGCGCAACGAAGCGATCACGCCGGCGATCAGCTTGTCGCGACCTTCTTTCAGCTCGCCGATCTTCTGGCGCACGAAGCGGCGCACTTCGTCCTTGTAGGCGTCGAACAGGTGGCCGGAGAGGTAGAAGCCCAGCGCCGCCTTTTCTTCCTGGAGCTTGCGCTTCTCGCCCCACGCCGGCTCGTCCACCAGTTCGTGCGCGGCGAGCGGCGCGTCGCCCATGTCGAAGAGGCCGGCCTGCATGGCGTTGGCGCTCGCCTGGTCGGCGGCTTCCATCGCCATCGGCACGGACGCGAGCAACTGCGCGCGGTTCGCGTGAATCGTGTCGAACGCGCCGGCGCGGATCATCGCTTCGATGGTGCGGCGATTCACGAGACGACGGTCGATGCGCTCGCAGAAGTCGAACAGGTCCTTGAACGGACCGCCCTCCTCACGCGCGCGCAAGATTTCTTCGATGGCGTTCTGGCCGCTGCCCTTGATCGCACCGAGACCATAGCGGATCGTGCGCGAGCGCTTGCCTTCGGCCACGCTGGCGTCGGCCACCGGCTCGAAGCGGTACGCCGAAGCGTTCACGTCCGGCGGCAGCACGACCATCTTGTTGGTCAGGCAATCCTCGAAGAGGATCTTCACCTTGTCGGTGTCGTCCATGGCGAGCGACATATTCGCTGCCATGAATTCGGCCGGATGGTGCGCCTTGAGCCACGCCGTGTGATAGGCGAGCAGCGCGTAGGCGGCCGCGTGCGACTTGTTGAAGCCGTAGCCCGCGAACTTCTCCATCAAGTCGAACGTCTCGTCGGCCTTCTCGCGCGTGAGGCCGTTCTTCGCCGCGCCTTCCGCGAAGATCTCGCGGTGCTTGGCCATTTCCTCGGGCTTCTTCTTGCCCATCGCGCGACGCAGCAAGTCCGCGCCGCCGAGCGAGTAGCCGCCGATGATCTGCGCCATCTGCATCACCTGCTCCTGGTAGACCATGATGCCGTAGGTCTCTTTCAGAACAGGCTCGACGCGCGGATCGGGATACTCCACCACTTCGCGGCCGTGCTTACGCGCGCAGAAGCTCGGGATCAGGTCCATCGGGCCCGGACGGTACAAGGCCACGAGCGCGATGATGTCCTCGAAGCGGTCGGGCTGCGCGTCTTTCAGCATGCCCTGCATGCCGCGGCTTTCCAGCTGGAACACGGCGACCGTATTCGCTTTCTTGAGGATCTGGAACGACGGCGCGTCGTCGAGCGGCACCTGGGCGAGCGACCAGTCCTGCTTCGACGGATCGAGCATGCGGATATAGCGCTCGGCCCAGTCGAGAATCGTGAGCGTGGTCAGGCCCAGAAAGTCGAACTTCACGAGGCCGACGGCTTCCACGTCGTCCTTGTCGTACTGGCTCACGACGCCGCTTTCGTCGCCCTGCGTGTAGAGCGGGCAGAAGTCGGTGAGCTTGCCCGGCGCGATCAGCACGCCGCCCGCGTGCATGCCCACGTTACGCGTGAGACCTTCCACGAGCTGCGCGAGGTCGAGCAGCTGGTGCACTTCGTCTTCGTTGTCGTAGCGCTCCTGCAGGAGCGGCTCTTCCTTCATCGCGTCGGCGATGGTGACGTGCTTGCCCGGCTTGAACGGAATCAGCTTGGCGACGCCGTCGGTGAAGTTGTAGCCGAGATCGAGCACGCGGCCGATGTCGCGCACCGCGGCCTTCGCGGCCATGGTGCCGAAGGTGGCGATCTGCGAGACGGCATCCGCGCCGTACTTTTCCTTCACGTACTGAATGACGCGGTCGCGCCCGTGCTGGCAGAAGTCGATGTCGAAGTCGGGCATCGACACGCGTTCCGGATTCAGGAAGCGCTCGAACAGCAGGTTGTAGCGCAGCGGATCGAGATCGGTAATGCCGAGCGCGTACGCGACCAGTGAGCCTGCGCCCGAACCCCGGCCCGGCCCCACCGGCACGCCGTTGTTCTTCGCCCAGTTGATGAAGTCCGCAACGATCAGGAAGTAGCCCGGGAAGCCCATCTTGATGATCGTGCCGCACTCGAATTCGAGCCGCTCGTTGTAGCGCGCGCGCTCCTGCTCACGTTCGGCTTCGTTCGGATACAGTTGCACGAGGCGCTTTTCGAGACCTTCTCTCGACAGCTGCACGAGATAGTCGTCGAGCGAGAGGCCGTCCGGCGTCGGGAACAGCGGCAGCTTCGGCTTGCCGAGTTCGAGCGTGAGATTGCAGCGCCTCGCGATCTCGATGGTGTTCGCGATTGCCGAAGGAATGTCCGCGAACAGCGCGGCCATTTCTTCCTGCGTGCGAAAACGCTGATCGGTCGTGAAGCGCTTCTGGCGGCGCGGATTCGCGAGGATGTCGCCTTCCGAGATGCACACGCGCGCTTCGTGCGCGGTGTATTCCTCGTCGGTCATGAACTGCATGGGGTGCGTGGCGACCACCGGCAGCTTCAGTTGCGACGCGAGCGCCACCGCCTGCTCGACATACTGCTCGCCGCCGGGCTGGCCGCAGCGCTGCAGCTCGATGTAATACGCATTCGGAAACAGCTTCGCCCAGCGCTGCGCATGGCGCTTCGCACCTTCCGCATTGCCCGCCGCGAGCGCGAGACCCACGTCGCCCTGTTGCGCACCCGAGATCGCGAGCAGGCCCTCGGCCAGCCCTTCTTCGAGCCACGCAACGTCGACTTCCGCGCGGCCGCGATACTGGTTCGTGAGCCACGCCTTGGAAAGCAGCTCGCACAGATTCAGGTAGCCGCGCTTGTTCTTCACCAGCAGCAGGAGGCGCGACGGCTTGTCGCGGTCGTCGTGATTGGTGATCCAGACGTCGCAGCCGGCGATGGGTTTGACCCCTTTGCCGCGGGCTTCGGTATAGAAACGGACGAGGCCGAATGCGTTGCCGAGGTCGGTGAGCGCGAGCGCGCCCTGGCCGTCCCTGGCCGCCGCCTTGACGAGGTCGTCGAGGCGCACGATGCCGTCGGCAATCGAGAATTCGGAGTGGACGCGGAGATGGACGAAGCGGGGATCTGACATGGCCGTCATTGTACCTTCAGGGGCACGCGATTTTCGGCGCACGCTCGCATGGGCAAGTGACATCGGCCAGCTGGCCGGGACCTTGCGCGGGCGCGGGGGGCGCCGCACGGCGTGTCGACTACGCCGCAGGCGGCGCGAGGCGCGATTGAGGGATAATAGCGGATTGCGCCCGCCGCGCGCCTTGCCCCAATTCCCGTTTTCGGGGGACCGCAGTTTGGACCCGACATTGACAGGCAAGCACGCGCGCCCGGCTCCGGTTTCACGCGCGCCTTTTATGGCGCTTTTCCAGTTGCACCATGCGTATCCTCAATCTCTCCGCTTACCAGTTCGCCACGCTCGAGAAGACCGCCGAGTGGCGTCCGCTCGTGCTCGAGCGCTGCCAGTCGCTCGATTTGCGGGGCACGATCCTGCTCGCGCCGGAAGGCATCAACCTGTTCGTCGCCGGCGATGAAGGCAACGTGCGCGCCTTCATGGACTACATCAATCACGATCCGCTCTTCGAGGGCAAGTTCGCGACGCTGCGGTTCAAGGAAAGCCTCTCCGAAACGCGGCCCTTCAACCGCATGCTCGTGCGCCTGAAGCGCGAGATCATCACGATGAAGAAGCCCGCGATCCGCCCCGAAGAAGGCCGCGCGCCTTCCGTGGCGCCCGTCGTGCTCAAGGAATGGCTCGACCGCGGCTTCGACGACGAAGGCCGCCCCGTCGTCATGCTCGACACGCGCAACGCGTTCGAAATCGACGTCGGCACGTTCGACAAGGCGCTCGACTACCGCATCGACAAGTTCAGCGAATTCCCCGGCGTGATCGAGGCGAACCGCGCCGACCTCGAAGGCAAGACGGTCGTGTCGTTCTGCACGGGCGGCATTCGCTGCGAAAAGGCGGCCATCCACATGAAGGAAGTGGGCATCGAGCACGTGTACCAGCTCGAAGGCGGCATTCTCAAGTACTTCGAGGAAGTGGGCGGCGCACACTACAACGGCGACTGCTTCGTGTTCGACCAGCGCACCGCGCTCAATCCGCAGCTCGAACCCACGGACACCGTGCAGTGCTTCGCGTGCCGCGCCGTCGTGACGCCGCAGGAGCAGGCTTCGCCGCTCTACGTCGTGGGCAAGAGCTGCCCGGCGTGCCATCCGGAGTGCCCGGGCGCGACGGATGCGGCGGCTCAGGCTGCCGCTTAAGCCGCACGCGTGAGCGCAACGCCGCAAGGGTATCGCGGGCGCTTTGCGCCCTCGCCCACTGGCCCGCTGCACTTCGGCTCGCTCGTCTCGGCGCTCGCGAGCTGGCTCGACGCGCGGGCGCACGGCGGCGCCTGGCTCGTGCGCGTGGAGGACATTGACGGCCCGCGCACCGTGCCGGGCGCAGCCGAGGACATACTCGCGACGCTTGCGGCCTTCGGCTTTCACGCCGACGAACCGCCCGAGTGGCAGAGCCGCCGCACCGGTCTTTACCGTGCGGCGCTCGACCGGCTGGTCGCCTCGGGCCACGTCTACCCGTGCGGCTGCACGCGCAAGGAAATCGCCGATTCGCAACTGCGCGCGCACCAGCGCAATACCACGCTGATCTACCCGGGCACCTGCCGCGACGGCCTGCATGGCAAGTCCGCACGCGCGTGGCGGCTGCGTGTGCCTGACGAAGACGCTGTTGACGTCCCTGCCGGCGCGCACGCCAATGCCGCACTGATCCGCTTCGACGATCGCTGGCAAGGCCCCCAGCACCAGAATCTTGCGACCGAAGTCGGCGATTTCGTGCTGCTGCGCGCGGACGGCCAGTGGGCCTACCAGCTCGCCGTCGTCGTGGACGACGCCGACCAGCGCATCACACACGTGGTGCGCGGCGCGGACCTGCTCGACTCGACGGCGCGGCAGATCTGGCTCCAGCAGTGTCTCGGCGTGCCGACGCCCGCGTATCTGCATGTGCCGGTCGTGACGAACGCAGATGGCGAAAAGCTCTCGAAGCAGACCGGGGCGCAGGCGCTCGATGCGTCACGCCCTCTGGAAGCGCTGTTGGCCGCGGCGCGGCACCTGGGCCTCGCCTTGCACGATCCCGCGCCCGCGACGCTCGCCGAGTTCCAGCTCGACGCGATCGACGCATGGAAGCGGCGGCTCGCGCAATTGCCGGCCACATAAACAAAAACGGCATGCCGCCCGGAGCGACATGCCGTTTTTTCTGTGCCGCGCGAATCTTTCGCGCGCGAACTCAGCTCGACGAAGACGACGTCGGCTTGTTGCGCCACGACGAGCCGAGGCCGCCCAGCAGCGCCGCGAGCGGCTGCTTCGATTGCTGCTTTTGCGGCGCGGCGTTCGCGGGCTTGTCTTCGGCCTTGCTGCGCGCAGTCGCCGAGGGCTCGTAGGGCTTCAGGAAAAAATCGTCGATCGGCTGCGAACGATGGTGATGCGGGCGCTCGAACGAGGCCGCGCGGCGGTGCGTGCCGCGCTCGCCACGTTCACCTCTGCCTTCGCGGCTTTCATAGCCGTCGCGCTCGCGGCGGCGGCCGCCACCCTCGTGATGCGGCACCGGCACGTCGACCACGAGGCGCTCCACGGTCAGCGGGCGCTTGATGAGCTTCTCGATATCGGCGAGCTGCTTCTTCTCGTTCGGGCTGCACAGCGACAGCGCGTCACCCGAGGCGCCCGCGCGGCCGGTACGGCCGATCCGGTGCACGTAGTCTTCGGCGTTGAACGGCAGGTCGAAGTTGATGACGGCGGGCAGCTCGGCAATGTCGAGGCCGCGCGCGGCCACGTCGGTCGCCACGAGCGCTTCGATTTCTCCGCGCTTGAAGGCGTCGAGCGCCTGCATGCGCTCGCTCTGCGTGCGGTCGCCGTGGATCGCGGCCGCGACGATGCCCTGCTTTTCGATCTGGCGCGCGAGACGGCTCGCGCCGATCTTGCTGTTGCAGAACACGATCACCTGCTTCAGGCCCCGGTCGCGGATCAACTGAACGACCGCGCCGGTCTTGTCGCCCTCGGCGACTTCGTACACCACCTGGGTGACGTTGGTCGCGGTGGAGTTGCTGCGCGCCACCTCGATGGTCTGCGGCGTGCGCAGATAGGTCGCGGCAAGCTTCTTGATCTCGCCCGAGAACGTGGCCGAGAAGAGCAGCGTCTGGCGCTCCTTCGGCAGCAGGTTCAGGATGCGCTGCAGGTCAGGCAGGAAGCCCATGTCGAGCATGCGGTCGGCTTCGTCGAGCACGAGCATCTGCACCTGACCGAGGCTCGTGGTCTTTTGCTGCACGTGGTCGAGCAGGCGGCCAGGCGTCGCGATCAGGATTTCCACGCCGCGGCGCAACTCGTCGGACTGCGGATTCATGTCGACGCCGCCGAACACCACCGCACTGCGCAGCGGCGTGTGCTGCGCGTAGGTGCGCACGTTGTTGGCGACCTGGTCGGCCAGCTCGCGCGTCGGCGTGAGAATCAGGGCGCGCACCGGATGGCGTGCGGGCGAGGCGCTCGTGCTCGCCAGCGGCAAGAGGCGTTGCAGGATCGGCAGCGAGAAGCCCGCCGTCTTGCCCGTGCCAGTCTGCGCTGCAGCCAGCACGTCGCGGCCCGTGAGCACCACGGGAATCGCCTCCGCCTGGATCGGCGTGGGCGTCGTGTAGCCCTGCTCCTTGATGGCCCGGAGGATTTCGGGGGCCAGACCAAACTGGTCAAAGTTCGCAGTGCTGGGCGTGACGGCTGTGTCGGACATGGTGGCTTCGCTATAAAGGCGCTATTCGCGCAAGGCGCGGGAGCGCCTCAAAAGGTCACTGCTGGGCATTGCAGGTCGATGCAAAGGCGCCGGACAACACGTCAGGCGCCCTGCGGCGACGGGCGGAACACACACCCGCGACGGCCTCCCGGCAAACGGATGGCCCGGGATGGCCCGTGGACGACGAGACAAGCTGCCGGGGGACGGGGCGCTGGCTCCATCGCCGCGCTCGCTCGGGTTCAACCCAGCCAGACTCGCTCGATTCCAGATGGTTCCGGCGCCGTCCTCGTCTATTGACGGGCGCGCGCACCGGATATGTCAAAACGGCTCGATCGGCGATTCAGGCCGATCCAGCAAGCCTCGGGGCGACTTGCTGCCTGCTTGCTGCCTGCTTGCTGCTTGCTTTCTGCCGGCGTTCTGCCCCCCCTTTGAGGCAGGCGCAAAGGGCCGAAAGGCCGGTATTGTAGCACCTTGGCATAAATCCCTATGGCAGCGGACCATGCGTTCTGCAAAGCGGCGCACGGGAAATCCCCGCGCGCCATGCGGCGCAGCATCGCACCCTTTTTCCACCAGCCTGCTGCTCCCTGCTCACCACGTTTCGCGCATCACCATCAGCCGCAGTTCGGTCATATCCTCGATCGCGTAGCGCACGCCCTCGCGCCCGAGGCCCGAGTCCTTGACGCCGCCGTACGGCATGTTATCGACACGAAATGACGGAATATCGTTGATCACCACGCCGCCCACGTCGAGCCCGTCCCACGCACGATGCGCGTTGGCGAGCGAATCGGTGAAGACGCCCGCCTGCAGGCCGAAATCGCTGTCGTTGACGATGTCGAGCGCCTGGCCGAAGTGGTCGAAACGCTCGAGGATCGCGACCGGCCCGAACGCCTCCTTGCGGTAGAGGTCGGTGTCGCGGCGCACGTCTTCGAGCAGCGTGGCCTCGAACATCGCGCCGTCCACCTTGCCGCCCGCGACGATCTTCGCCCCCGCGAGCACCGCGCTCTCCATCCAGCCCGCCAGACGCTTCGACTCGGACTCCGAGATCATCGGCCCGACGAAGGTTGTCTCGTCCTTCGGGTCGCCCATCTTGAGCGTCTTCACCTTGGCGATGAGCTTGTCGCGGAGCGCGTCGTAAATCGACGCGTGCACGAGAATGCGCTGAACGCCGATGCAGCTCTGCCCCGACTGGTAGTACGCGCCGAACGCCAGCCGGTCCACGACGTAGTCGAGCTTGCCGCCCTGATCGCTGTCGACGATGGCCGCCGCATTGCCGCCCAGTTCCAGCACCACCTTCTTCTTGCCGGCCTTCTTCTTGAGGTCCCAGCCCACCGCGGGCGAGCCCGTGAACGAGAGCAGCTTGAAGCGCTCGTCGGTGGTGAAGAGGTCGGCGCCGTCGCGGTGCGCGGGCAGGATCGAGAACGCGCCCTTGGGCAGGTCGGTTTCCGCCAGCACCTCGCCGATGATGAGCGCCCCCACCGGCGTGCGGCTCGCGGGCTTGAGCACGAACGGCACGCCCGCGGCGAGCGCCGGCGCGACCTTGTGAGCCGCCAGATTGAGCGGGAAATTGAATGGCGAGATGAACGAGCACGGCCCGATCGGCACGCGCTTCACGTAGCCGTGATAGCCCTTCGCGCGCGCCGATATCTCGAGATTCACGATCTCGCCGTCGATGCGCACGCTCTCTTCGGCGGCCACGCGGAACGTGTCGATCAGGCGCGTGGCCTCGCCGCGCGAATCGTTGATCGGCTTGCCCGCCTCGATGCACAGCGCCATCGCCAGCTCGTCGAAGCGCTCGCGAAAGCGCGCCACGCAATGATCGATCACGGCCTGGCGCTTGTACGGCGGGAACGCGCGCATGGCGGGCATGGCGGCCTCGGCCGCCGCGATGGCCTGGTCGATCGCCTTCGCATCGGCGAGCGCGACGCGCGTGGCGACATCGCCGCTGTATTTGTCGGTGACTTCGAGGTCGGTATTGGCGGCAACGGCCTCGTTGGCCAGATAGTACGGATAAGTCGGTTTGAGCATGACGGGTTCTCCGTAAGTGCGGCGTCAAAGCTGCGCGCTCAGGCGCTTGATGTCGCGGTTGAGCACGCGCTCGTTGTCCGAATAGTCGATGGGCACGTCGATCACATGCACGCCCGGCTGCGCGAGGCATTGCTCGACGAGCGGCTTGAGTTCGTCCGCCGAGCCCACACGGTGGCCATGCGCGCCGTAGCTCTGCGCATAGTCGACGAAATCGGGGTTCTGCAGCGTCATCCCGTAATCGGGGAAATTCATGTTTTCCTGCTTCCAGCGGATCATGCCGAACGCGTCGTCACGCAACAGCAGCACGACGAGATCGAGCTTCAGGCGCACCGCCGTCTCCAGTTCCTGCGAATTCATCATGAAGCCGCCGTCGCCGCAGACCGCCACGACCTTGCGCTGCGGATGCACGATCTTCGTGGCGATGGCCGAGGGCAGCCCCGCGCCCATCGAGGCGAGCGCGTTGTCGAGCAGGATCGAATTGGGCTCGCGTGCGCGGTAGTAGCGCGCGAACCAGATCTTGTACATGCCGTTGTCGAGGCACAGGATGCCGTCGTCCGGCATCGCGCCGTACACGTCGTGCACGAGCCGCACCGGGTACATGGGGAAGCGCTCGTCGTGCTGGCCTTTGGCGAGATGCGCCTCGAAATGGCGCTTGATCTCCTCGAAGCGCGCGAAGTCCCACGCGTGCTCGCGCGGCTTCAGGCTCTCCTTGAGCTGCCAGACGGCGTTGGCGATGTCGCCCACCACCTCGATCTGCGGGAAATACACGGGGTCGACTTCCGCGCCGAGAAAATTCACGTGGATGACGGTTTTCTCTTCCGCGCTGCGCATGAAGAACGGTGGCTTTTCGATCACGTCGTGGCCGACGTTGATGATGCAGTCGGCGTGCTCGATCGCGCGATGCACGAAGTCGCCGTCCGACAACGTGGCATTGCCGAGCCAGAGCGGATGCGACTCGTCGATCACGCCCTTGCCCATCTGCGTGGTGAAGAACGGGATGCCGGTCTCGTCGACGAATTCACGCAGCACGTTGCGCGTGGTCTTGCGATTGCCCCCCGCGCCGATCATCAGCAGCGGATGGCGCGCCTTGCAGATCGCCGCCACCGCGTGCGCGACGGCCTTTTCCTCGGCCACGGGACGACGGCTGAAGCTCTTGGGAATGGGCTTGCCGTCGCCCTCTTCGTCGGCCACGTCTTCGGGCAGCTCGAGATGCACGGCGCCGGGCCGCTCCTGCTCGGCCTGGCGAAACGCCTCGCGCACGAGCGCCGGAATGTTGCCGATGGAAACGATCTGACGCGCGTACTTGGTGAGCGGCTCCATCATGCGCACGACGTCGACGATCTGGAAGTGGCCCTGCTTGCTCGACTTGATGGGCTTCTGGCCCGTGACCATCAGCATGGGCATGCCGCCCAGCTGCGCATAGGCCGCGGCGGTCACGAAGTTGGTGGCGCCGGGCCCGAGCGTGGCCAGACACACGCCGGTACGGCCCGTCAGCCGTCCGTAAGTGGCGGCCATGAAGCCCGCGGCCTGCTCGTGGCGCGTGACGATCAGACGAATCTTCGAGCGCCGCAGCGATTCGAGCAGATCGAGGTTCTCTTCCCCTGGAATACCGAACACATAATCGACGCCTTCTGCTTCGAGCGCCTTCACGAACAGATCCGATGCTTTCATCGACCACCTCGCTGGCAAGAGCGCGGCCGGCGGCGCGGGCGGCAGCCGGCCTTCGCGAACAGGCCGTCAGGTTACTCCCGCGAGGCGGAATGCGTCGTGAAGCGTGCGTTCGGCGCTAGCGCATGATCGTCGCGCAGCCCGAGAGCACCGGCTTCGGACTCGCGTCGGACGTGACGTCGTAGAGATCGGCGCCGGGACCCTTGGTCCACCACGTGTAGCGGTCGGCGACGTACTTCACGCCCGAAGCCGCGATCACGCCGACGAACAGGAGCTTGCGGCCTGCCACGGGCACGAGCGCGAAGCTCTGGCCGTTGGCCGCGTTCAGATAGGTGACCTTGAAGGTCTTGCTGTTGGCGCAGGTGTAGCTGAACGTGTGGCGCGACTGCACCTGGATGTCACGCACTTCGAGCGGGGCTGCCGCATTTGCCGCGCTCGCCGCGCCCACGTGCAGCGCGGCCGCGAGACCGCACGCCACCGCCAGCCGGATTGCACCGCTTCGAGCATCGATCATTGTGTTCTCCGTGGGTTGCGTTGGCGTCGCGTCGGCCCGCGCCGCACGCTCACCATGCGGCGTCGCCCGGCACCGGACGCACCGCCGCGGCCGCTTCGCGGGCGCGCGAGCGGGCCTCGTCGGTGTCGGCGCCGGTGGCGAGCGCGACGCCCATGCGGCGCTTCACGAAACTCTCGGGCTTGCCGAACAGGCGCAGATCCGCGCCCGGCACGGCCAGCGCTTGCGCAACGCCTTCGAATGCGATGCCGCGCGCGTCCATACCGCCGTAGATCACGGCCGAGGCGCCCGGACCGCGCGCCGTCGTATCGACGGGCAGGCCGAGAATCGCGCGCGCATGCAGTTCGAACTCGGAGAAGCGCTGCGACGCGAGCGTGACGAGCCCCGTGTCGTGCGGGCGCGGGCTCACTTCCGAGAACCACACCTCGTCGCCGCGCACGAACAGCTCGACGCCGAAGAGACCGCGCCCGCCCAGCGCCTCGGTCACCTTGTGCGAGATTTCGCGCGAGCGTTCGAGCGCCTTCGCGCTCATCGGCTGCGGCTGCCACGATTCGACGTAGTCGCCGTCCACCTGGAGGTGGCCGATCGGATCGCAGAAATACGTTTGCACCTGGCCGCTGGTCGGGTCGATGGCGCGCACGGTGAGCTGCGTGATTTCATAGTCGAAGTTGATGAAGCCCTCGACGATCACCCGACCGCGGTTCACGCGGCCGCCCGCGAGCGCATATTCCCAGGCACGCTCGACGTCGGCGTCGCTGCGCACGACCGACTGCCCCTTGCCCGACGACGACATCACCGGCTTCACCACGCAGGGATAGCCGACCTTGGCGACGCCCGCCTTCAGCTCGTCGAGCGAATCGGCGAACGCGTAAGGCGAGGTGGCGAGGCCGAGTTCCTCGGCGGCGAGACGGCGGATGCCCTCGCGGTTCATCGTGAGTTGCGCGGCGCGCGCGGTGGGGATCACCTCGGCGACACCCTCGGCCTCGACGGCGGCGAGCGCGTCGGTGGCGATCGCTTCGATTTCGGGCACGACGAGATGCGGGCGTTCGGCGTCGATGAGCGCGCGCAGCGCCTTGGGATCGGCCATGTCGATCACGTGCGCGCGATGCGCGACCTGGTGGCCGGGCGCGTTTTCGTAACGATCGACGGCGATCACCTCAACGCCGAGACGTTGCAGCGCGATGATCACTTCCTTGCCAAGCTCGCCCGCGCCGAGCAGCATGACACGGGTGGCGGAAGCGGAAAGCGGCGTGCCGATGCGGGGGCGGGTTTGCATGATGTCTCCAGAATGGCGGTATGGCGCAAATGCGTAAGAGCGCCGATGTTAACACGCGGCCCTGTCGCGGAGCGGCGCTTTGGCGCGTCGGCGGCCGCCCGCTTCCAGCACGGCGCACGCACGTTTGCGCTCGCATGCTGCAGCGCGGTGCGTTACGCTTACGCCTTCGTCGATTACGAGGAACGATGCGATGCCTATTAGCCAGACGCCGAGCGAGAGCCCGCGCATGAATATGCGCCCGCGCCTGCGCCCTGCCCGAGGCGAATTCGCGCGAAAGCTGGCCTCGCGCACGGCGATGCTCGCTGCGGCCCTGCTGGTGTGCGCGTGCAAGCTGCCCGTGCACACGGACGCCTCCGCGCCGCTGCCCGATCCGTTCAACCCCGCCACGACGCAACTGCTCGACAACACGCACTGGCAGCTCGTGGAATGGAAGCGCGCCGACGGCACGATGCGCGCCCTGCCGGGGCGCAACGCCGATGCCGGCAACGCCGAAAACCCCGACGCTCGCCCCATTACGCTCGACCTCTCGACCGAGAGCGGCCAGCGCCGCGCAAGCGGCTTTTCGGGCTGCAACCGTTATTTCGGCGCCTACAGGCTCAAGAACGGCCTGCTCTCGTTCAGCCAGCTCGGCGGCACGCGCATGGCGTGCATCGGCGCGGGCGGCGATATCGAGGGCGCGTATCTGGAAGCGCTCTCGCATATCGCGCGCTCGGGCGTGCAGATGCGCCATCCGCAATCGCTCTTTCTCGTGCTCGAAAACGGCGACCGCCTGACGTTCGCCGAGCAGGGCGCCGAGCCAGGCACGGGCCCGGCCGCGACGCCCGGCGCCGCCTCCGACGCCAAACCGGCGCAGTGAACGCTGCGCGCATGAGCCGCCGCGCCCTTACCCGGCGCGGCGCTTTTTTTGTTGCGCGCGAACCAAAGCGGCGCGCGCAGGGTCTCTGGCGTGTCGGCCTCGCAACGCCCGCCGTACCGCGCGCAACACCACCCTCATGTGGATGGCGGCGCGCAGGGGCCGAGCGGTTACACTCCACACGTCGCACACCTTCTCTACGTACATCTTTGGCATGCACACGGTAGTTCCTGGCTGGTTCGGCGTTTCGGCCGTCTGGTTCATCCCTCTGATCTGGCGTCTCGTCAAGTCCGTGCTGCCGGGCGGCGCGGGCCTGCGCGGCCCGGGCACAATCCGGCTCTGGCTCGGCTTCGTCGGCGTGCTCGTGGCGAGCTGCGCGCTCGAGGCGACGCTCATCGACATCGCCGGTTTCAACGCGCTCGGCCACGCGCTTGCGGGCGGGCTCGGCAAGCTCATCGGCCACGTGGCCGCGCCGCTCGCGATGACGGCGCTCCTCCTCGTGAGCTTGCCGTGGCTGCTCGACTTCCATTGGCGCGAATTCCTCGCGTGGGCCGACATCTCGCTCGGGCTCGGCCTGAACATCCGCGCCGCGCGCGACACCGAAGACAGCCCGCGCCGCGAACGCCGCAGCCGCCGCGCCGCGGCCGAAGAAGGACTGCCCGCGCATAGCGCCGCCACCTTCAATCCGCCGATACCCGGCGACGGCGCGCGACGCAAACGGCCGACGATCTGGCGCCCGCCGGCGCGCGACGTGCGCGAGGGTCGCGACAACCTGCGCGCAGCCGGCGCGATGGCCACGGGATTCGGCGCGGCGTCGGCCGCCGCCACCGCACAGGACGCGTTTGCGGATGCGGGTTCGTGGCGTGCCGAACCGGGCTTCCGTGGTGCCGCCGATCCTTCCGCAGCATGGGCGCGCACCGAACCGACCGCGGCCGCCGACTGGCTGCGCGGCACGCGTGCGCCGGTGCCAACGCCGCCTGCGGGTGCGTCGCGAGCCCCGATGGAGCCGCCGCGCGCGCCGTTGCCGCCGGCCGCGCCGCTCGGCGAAACGCGCCGCCAGCCGGTGCGCGGTGCGAGCGCCGTGCAGGACGTGGCGCCTGCGCATGGGGTCCAGGGCGTCCCCGCGCAACCCAATGCGCCGTGGCGGGCGGAAACGGCTCACACGCGACCGGCCATGGCCGCCGCGATGACGGGCGCGGGTGCGCGCGCAGCTTCGGCGGCGGCGGTGCATGGCGCGCCGCTCGCGGCCGGTGCCGCCGCGGCCGCGGCCGCCGCGCGTAGTGCCGCGTTCGGCACGACACCGGCGCCGCTCGATCCGCTGACTTCGCCGTTCGCGCAACCCGTCATGCCGCGCCGCACGGCGCCGCCGCCCGCGGCGGGTAGCACGGCCGCGCGCGCCGCGGCCGCCGCGCCGCCGCGCGTCGCGAAGCCGCCGAAACCGTACGTCTGGCAGGGGCAACCCGCGCGCGTGAACCCTCGCCCGCCCATGAGTGCGCCGCGCACGGCGCCGTTCGGCTCGCATCCGGCAGAAACGCCGCCCGCAACGCCGGCCTACTCACGCCCCGCGCCCACCAGCACGCCGCAGGCGGAGGCGCCGCTCTCGACGAGCGTGCTCGAAACGTTGCGCTCGATCGAAGAGAACGCCGCGCGCTGGACCACGCTCGCCGGCGCGAGCCTCGCACGCCGCACCCTGGACGAAGCGGGTGCGCTCACGGGCGAGGAACAGACGCACGCGCAATTCCCGAGCGCATCGCCGGACATCGCGACGGCGGCGCTCCCGGTGATGCCGTCGGCCGGGTCGCTGGACGCGACGTCCGCTCCGGTCACGCAGCCGGACGGCGATTACGGTTCGCCAATCCCGGGGGTGCAGTCGTTCGTGGAAACGCACGCCTCGGCGCAACCGGGCGACACGACGCCAGGCGCGACGTCCGCTGCCCCCTACCCTGCCGCGGCTCAGAACCCGGCATCGTTCGAGCCGAATCCGGTCAGCGCCGGCCATACGGCTGCGCCGACTGCCTGGCAACCGATGGCTGCGTACGTGGAAGAAGCCGCGCAAGGCGCCTCGAGCGAGGCAACGCATGTCGAGCCGGTGCAAGCTGCGGCGGAAGAAGCCGCAACGCCCTCGGCGTGGCCAACGCTCGATCACGGCATGCCGTGGATCCTGCTCGACGACGAACCGTCCACCGCCCCCGCCGAGACGCACGCCGCCGAACCGTTCTTCACGTTCAGCCCGTCGACGGTGCAGGAGCAGGTGCCTGCGCCCGCAGAGGTTTCTCCCGTTGTGGCACCGGCGCCAGTGCCAGTGCCCGCAGCGACGCAAACGCCGGTCGCGGCAAGCGCGCAGGCCGAGCAACCCGCTCCGGCCGAATCGCACGATGCGCACGATGCGCACGAAGCACACGACCCGCTCGACACAGCGGCCGCGTCGAACATCGTGCACTTCCCCCGCTTCGCACGCGACGCGCAACCCGACACCGCCGCGACGCCTGCCCATGTCGCGCCCGCGCCTGCACATGCGGCTCCCGAGACGCCGTTCGACACAACGCCTTCGCAATTGGCGGAGCAGAAGGCGGGCGAGTCTTTCGCGCCCGTCGCGCGTAGCGAATCCGCCGGCGTCGATGCTTACCCCGCGTCGATGGATGAAGCGCAAGGCGTTGCGAGCGAAGCCGCCGAGGCGTTGCCGGCACCTGGCGCGCCGCCGACCCAGACAACGGCTTTTGACGCGACGCCCCTGCCCGCAGTGCAAGCGCCCGCACACACAGCAACTCCGCCATGGGTTGCCGAATCGCAGCCGGAAAGCCGTCCTGCAGTTGCCGAGGCCACGCTCACGCCGACTCCGTCGCAGCCCGCGACGCCGGTTGCCATACCGATCGCAACGCCCTACCCCGCCATCGCGACCGATCCCGGCGCCGCGAGCCCCGACTTCGAGTCCGCATCCGAAGCACCCGAAGCCATCGAAGCACCCGAACGGGTCGAAGCCCCCGAGCCCGCAGTCCAGCGCGCTCCCGTGCGCGGCCACGCGCCCACGTCCTTCGCGTTCGAGCCGCTCAGCGCATCGGCGGTGGAACTGCCGGGCCTCGATCTGCTCGAACGCGCATCGTCCGAGATCGAGCCTGTTTCCGAGCAGAAGCTCGCCGAGACGAGCCAGCTCATCGAGCAGCGTCTCCAGGAGTTCAAGGTCCCCGTGACGGTGGTCGGCGCCTCGGCGGGCCCGGTCATCACGCGCTTCGAAGTGGAACCCGCGCTCGGCGTGCGCGGCAGCCAGATCGTCGGCCTCATGAAGGATCTCTCGCGCGGCCTCGGCCTCACGTCGATCCGCGTGGTCGAGACGATCCCCGGCAAGACCTGCATGGGCCTGGAACTGCCGAATGCGCGCCGCCAGATGATCCGCCTCTCGGAGATCCTCGAATCGGCGCCCTACCATCGCTCGCAGTCGAAGCTCACGATCGCGATGGGCAAGGACATCGTCGGCCATCCGATCGTCACCGATCTCGCCAAGGCGCCGCACATGCTCGTGGCGGGCACGACCGGTTCGGGCAAGTCGGTCGCGATCAACGCGATGATCCTCTCGCTCCTCTACAAGGCGACGCCCGAGGACGTGCGGCTCATCATGATCGACCCGAAGATGCTCGAATTGTCCGTCTACGAAGGCATTCCGCATCTGCTCGCGCCGGTCGTGACCGACATGAAGCTCGCCGCCAACGCGCTCAACTGGTGTGTGGGCGAGATGGAGAAGCGCTACCGGCTGATGTCGGCAGTGGGCGTGCGCAATCTCGCGGGCTTCAACCAGAAGATCCGCGACGCCGAAGCGCACGAAAAGAAGATCGGCAACCCGTTCTCGCTCACGCCGGAAGCCCCCGAGCCGCTCTCGCCGCTGCCGATGATCGTGGTCGTGATCGACGAACTCGCCGACCTCATGATGGTTGCGGGCAAGAAGATCGAAGAATTGATCGCGCGTCTCGCACAAAAGGCACGCGCCGCCGGCATTCACCTGATTCTCGCGACCCAGCGTCCTTCGGTGGACGTCATCACCGGTCTCATCAAGGCGAATATTCCGACGCGGGTGGCGTTCCAGGTGTCGTCGAAGATCGACTCGCGCACGATTCTCGACCAGATGGGCGCCGAGTCGCTGCTCGGCCAGGGCGACATGCTGTTCCTGCCACCGGGCACGGGCTACCCGCAGCGCGTGCACGGCGCGTTCGTCGCCGACGAGGAAGTGCACGCCGTGGTGGAGTATCTGAAGCAGTTCGGCGAGCCCGAGTACGTCGAAGGCATTCTCGACGGGCCGGCTGCCGAAGGCGCACCGCAGGACCTGTTCGGCGACTCGCCCGACGCCGAAGCCGACCCGCTCTACGACGAGGCCGTCGCGTTCGTCGTGCGCACGCGGCGCGCGTCGATCTCGTCGGTGCAGCGGCAACTGCGCATCGGCTACAACCGCGCCGCGCGTCTGGTCGAACAGATGGAAACGGCGGGACTCGTTTCGCCGATGGGCATCAACGGCAGCCGCGAAGTGCTCGTGCCCGGCGGCGCCCAGGGCGAGTAAGGAAGAAGGCGCGCCGCGCGCCTTCTCTCGTCATCTCGAGACGCTATTGCTCGACTATTGCGCAACGAACTTGAAATCGACCGGCGAGCCGATCTCGATGCGCTTCGGGTCCGGCTCGAGCAGACCCGTCTGCTGATCGCGGCGGAACACGTAGGCGGTATCGCTGTTCTGGTTGCCGACGATCAGCCACTGCCCGGTCGGATCGATCGCGAACTCGCGCGGCGACTTGCCGAGGCTCGACTGGCGCCCCACGCGCCGGAGCTTGCCGCTGTCGCCATCGACGGCAAAGATCGAGATGTCGTTGGCGTCGCCGCGATTGGAAACGTAGAGGAACTTGCCGTCCGGCGACAGATGGAGCGCTGCCGCGCCCTGGGTTCCCTTGAAGCCCGGCTCCGCGAGCTTCTCCACTTGTTCCAGCTTCATGTGGCCATCGTGATACGCAAACACCGTCACGGTGGCGGCCAGTTCGCTCGTGAGATACGCGTGACGCCCGTCATTGCCGAAGATCAGGTGACGCGGACCACTGCCTGACTTCACATCGGTATAACGCCACTCGGTGGGGCTCACGAGGCCGCGGCTGCCGTCCGGCGTATAGAGATAGGTCCAGAGCTTGTCGGTGCCGAGATCCTGGGTGAAGAGATAGTGCCCGTCCGGCGAAAACACCGTCGAGTGCACGTGCGCGTTGTCCTGACGTCCCTTCACGGGGCCGCCGCCCTCGTGGTGCACGGTGAGCACGGCCTCGCCCAGCTTGCCGTCCTGCTGCACGGGCAGGACTGCGAAGCTGCCGCCCGGGTCGGCCGCAACCGAGTAGTTCGCCACGAAGAGATAGCGCCCGTCCGGCGAGAGGCTCAGATAGCACGGATCGTTGCCCTGCGCGGACACCTTGTTGAGAAACGTGAGCTGACCGCTTGCGGCATCGAAGCCGAATGCGCTCACGTCGCCGCGCAGGCTGGCGGGACCGTTGTCGCCCGGCAGCTCGTTCACCGCATAGACGAAGCGGTTGTCCTTGCTCACCACGAGAAACGACGGGTTCACCGTCTTCGCCACGCCGACCGGCTGCATGTCGCCCGTCTGCGTATCGAAGTGGTAGACGTAGAGGCCCTCGCTCTTGCCGCCCGTATAGGTGCCGACGATCAGGTTGTAGACGCCGCCCGCGGGCGCGGTCGTGGAAGCGGATTGCGCGAACGCGTGCGTCGCGGCGACGGAAGCCATAATGACAACACCTTTGACGAGCTGGGTGAGGAGATGCGCGGGTCGGCGCTCAGTCCGGCGCGACCGGGAAAGGCTACCTGAATCGGCGGATGAGCGGGAGGGCTTGGGCACGGCGTTTGCGGCGGCACGGCGAAGGAACATGTCGACCTCCTTTTTCTTGTCGATCCAGGGGAGCGGGTCGGCCCTCGTCGCCATACCGACCGTATGCGTCCCGCTTTCGTCTGATAACTGGGACACCGGCCCAGTATAGGAGAGGTCGCGAGCGCCCGCCCCGCAAGCGCGCAGCGACGAGTCCAGACCAAAGTCGAAGCAACAACAAGCAACCAGGGCATCAACGCAAAGGTTCGAAACCCGCCGCCACCAGGGAGCCGTCATGAACATTCACGTCGCCATCGGGCCGCTCGTCGCGCTCATCGCAGGCATTCTGATTCTTGCCGTGCCGCGTCTGCTCAATTACATCGTCGCGCTGTATCTGATCATCATCGGGGTCATTGGGCTGTTCGGCGTGGGCGGGCATCTGTGACCCGCTCAGGTCACGCCCGGCGGCGTTTGTTGACGCAGGCGAGATGAGTAGTTGCGCGTGCTGCTGCGCAAAACGCATTGCGCAGGCGGCCCCGCTGCCACTACTCTTGTGCGTGCATGCCGCACCGCTGCGGCAAGCGGCTTTCGTTTTCGAGCAACGCTGTCAATCTGCTTACTATGCCCGCACCCATTGAAGACTACGCATTGATCGGCGACGGCCACACGGCCGCGCTCGTTTCCCGCGCCGGATCCATCGACTGGCTCTGCTGGCCGCGCTTCGACTCCGGCGCCTGCTTCGCCGCCCTCCTCGGCACGGAGGAGAACGGCCGCTGGCTCATCGCGCCCGCGCAGCCCGAAGATGGCGCGAAAGTCGAGATCAAGACCACGCGCCGCTATCGCGGCGACACGCTGATCCTCGAAACCGACTTCGAAACGCCCGAAGGCGCGGTGACGCTCATCGACTTCATGCCGCCCGGCAACGGCTGGTCCGAACTCGTGCGCATCGTGGTAGGCCGGCGCGGCACCGTGCGCATGGAAAGCCAGCTCGTGCTGCGCTTCGACTACGGCTTTTCGGTGCCGTGGGTGAGCCGCCTCACCTACGAGAGCGGCATCAAGGCCACGGTGGGCCCCGACACGGTCGTGCTGCGCACGCCCGTGGACCTCCAGGGCGAGAACATGCACACGGTGGCGCAATTCGACCTGAAGGAAGGCGAGCGCGTGCCGTTCTCGCTTTCGTATGCGGCCTCGCACCTGCGACTGCCGCCGCCGCGCGACCCGTTCACGGCGCTTGCGCGCACGGAGAACTTCTGGACCGAATGGGCCTCGCGCAGCACCGTGGAAGGCCGCTGGGCCGAACCCATCCGCCGCTCGCTCATCACGCTCAAGGCGCTGGCCTACGAGCCCACCGGCGGGATCGTCGCGGCACCCACCACGTCGCTGCCCGAGCAGCTGGGCGGCACGCGCAACTGGGACTACCGCTACTGCTGGCTGCGCGACGCGACCATCACGCTGCTCGCGATGATGCGCGGCGGCTACTACGACGAAGCCCGCGCCTGGCGCGCGTGGCTGGGCCGTGTGATGGCGGGCTCGCCCTCGCAGCTGCAGATCATGTACGGGCTCGCCGGCGAGCGCCGTCTGCCCGAATTCGAACTCGACTGGCTGCCCGGCTACGAAGGCGCGAAACCGGTGCGCGTGGGCAACAACGCGGTCGGCCAGCTGCAGCTCGACGTGTACGGCGAAGTGATGAACGCGCTGCACCTCGCGCGCGTGGGCGGCCTGCAGGCCGACGACACCGCATGGTCGATCCAGTGCGCGATGCTCGAGCACCTGGAAACGATCTGGACCAAGCCCGATGAGGGCATCTGGGAAACGCGCGGCGGCCGCCAGCATTTCACCTTCTCTAAGGTGATGGCGTGGGTCGCCTTCGACCGCGCCATCAAGTCGGCGGAAAAATTCGAGCTGCCCGGGCCGCTCGATCACTGGCGCGAACTGCGCTCGACGATCCACGCGACCATTTGCGAGCGCAGCTTCAACGAGAATCTGAATTCCTTTACGCAGATCTACGGCGGCACCGATCTCGACGCGAGCCTGCTTCTCATGCCGCTGGTCGGCTTCCTGCCCGCGGCAGATCCCCGCATCGCCGGCACGGTCGCGGCGATCGAGCGCGATCTCATGTGTGAAGGTTTTGTGATGCGTTACCGCACCACCGAATTCAACGATGGACTGCCGCCGGGGGAAGGCACCTTCCTTGCGTGCAGCTTCTGGATGGTCGACAACCTGGCCCTGCAAGGCCGCATGGACGACGCACGCCGCATGTACGAGCGCCTGCTTTCGCTCGCCAACGACGTGGGATTGCTCGCCGAGGAATATGACCCCATTGCGGGGCGTCTGGTCGGCAACTTCCCGCAGGCGTTCTCGCATGTGGCGCTCGTGCATACGGGCCTGAACCTCATGCGGCACGAACAGGAAATGGCGAAGGAGACGGGGCACCCCGCGGTCGGCGGGGCGTCGGCTGAGCCAGCTGTTGTATCCGCATCGTGAATGTTCGAAAGCGCCTGGACGTTTTCGCGGGCTGGGGTACACTAGGGATGCTGCGTTGCACAACAACCGGGCGGAACAGTACCGCCCGCGCCGCCTGGCAACGGGGCGAAACGCGTGTACCGCCTTGCAGCGCGCTCGCAGCCACAAGCCGCGAGACGCCTGCGGGTCTGTCCGCGCTAAAGCCCTCCGGGCGGCGGCCGATAAACAACCTGACTGACCGACCAACCTTGCCGGCCCGCATCTGCTCCGCGCCTCACCCGCGCGCGACCCGGGTGCGAACCGCTCCTTGAAGATGCCGGAGCGCCCATGCTCTATCAAATCCGTGAATTCCAGCGTGCATTGCTCAGCCCGCTGACCGCCTGGGCCCAGGCCGCCTCGAAATCGTTCTCGAATCCGACGAGCCCGTTTTCACTCGTGCCGGGCGCCACGCGCTTCGCCGCAGGCTACGAACTGCTCTATCGCCTTGGGAAGGACTACGAGAAGCCCGAGTTCAACCTTCGCCAGATCGTGAAGGACGGCTTCAATATTCCGATCGTCGAGCAGACCATCATCGAGAAGCCGTTTTGCCGCCTGCTGCGCTTCAAGCGCTACGCCGACGACACCGGCGCCGTGGCCGCGCTCAAGGACGAGCCGGCCGTGCTCGTGTGCGCGCCGCTCTCCGGCCACCACGCCACGCTCCTGCGCGACACCGTGCGCACGCTGCTGCAGGACCACAAGGTGTACATCACCGACTGGGTCGACGCGCGCATGGTGCCGCTCGAAGCCGGTCCGTTCCATCTCGACGACTACGTGGCGTATATCCAGGAATTCATCCGCCATATCGGCGCGAAGAATCTGCACGTGCTGTCGGTTTGCCAGCCCACGGTGCCCGTGCTCGCGGCCATCTCGCTGATGGCGAGCCGCGGCGAGGACACCCCGCTCACGATGACGATGATGGGCGGCCCGATCGACGCGCGCCGCAGCCCCACCGCAGTCAACTCGCTCGCCACCGAGCATTCGCTCGACTGGTTTGCGAACAACGTGATCCACCCCGTGCCGGCGAACTATCCGGGCGAAGGCCGCGAGGTGTATCCGGGCTTCCTGCAGCACGCGGGTTTCGTCGCGATGAATCCGGGCCGCCACACCACGGCGCACTGGGACTTCTACAAGAGCCTGCTGCGCGGCGACGAAGAGGACGCCGAAGCACATCGCCAGTTCTACGACGAATACAACGCGGTGCTCGACATGGCCGCCGAGTATTACCTCGAGACCATCCGCACCGTGTTCCAGGATTTCAGCCTCGCTGAAGGCACGTGGGACGTGGCCGGCGAACGCGTGCGCCCGCAGGACATTCGCGACACGGCGCTCTTCACGATCGAAGGCGAGCTCGACGACATTTCGGGCGCAGGCCAGACGCGCGCCGCGCACGATCTGTGCACGGGCATTCCCGAGGCGAACAAGCATCATCTGACCGCCGAGAAATGCGGCCACTACGGCATCTTCTCGGGCCGCCGCTGGCGCACGATCATCTATCCGCAACTGCGCGATTTCATCCGCCAGCACCAGCAGGCTGCCAGCCACACGGGCAAGGAAGCGTCTGCCCGCGGCCGCGCGGCACAGGGCGCTGTCGCCTGACCAAGCCTTGCGCTTCACTCGAGCGCACGCAGACCGCACCAGCAGCACAATCCGCGCGCCGTCCCAGGACGGCGCGCGGCGTTTGTGGAGCGTGAAACGGCTTCGCGAATTTGCCGCGTGCGAGTCGTGCGCTATTTGCGCATGAGATACGCGAGCAGCATCTCCGTGTTGAGCTGAATGACTTCCGCGCGTTCGGCCGTCGTGCTGAAGTCGCGACCGAGCGTGGCGTTGAGCGTGTAGCGGTTCGAGACGATGTAGTAGCCCATGCCCGACAGCGTCACATAGAGGCGCAACGGATCGATGCTCGGGCGGAACAGTCCCGCAGATTCACCGCGCGTGAGAATCGAACCGAGCGTCGCCACGATCGGCGAGATCATCTCGCGAATTCGTGTGGACTTCTGCATATATCGCGCCTCGTGCAGATTCTCGTTGTTCACGAGCCTCAGCAGTTCGGGATTGTCGCGATAGTAGTCCCACACGAAATGCGCGAGGCGCGTGATCGCCTCGACGGGTGCGAGCCCCGAGAGATCGAGCGCGCGCTCGGCCTCATTGAGCGCGCCGAATGCATGCTCGAGGACCGCCGTGAATAGTTGCTCCTTGCTGCCGAAGTAGTAATAGAGCATGCGCTCATTGGTTTCCGCGCGTCGCGCGATCTGGTCGACGCGTGCGCCGAACAGGCCGCCATTGGCGAATTCTTCCGCCGCGGCGAGCAGAATGCGGCGGCGTGTGCCTTCAGGATCTCTTTTGATTTTTGGCTGATTCATGGTGGCAGGATCTCGTTAAGCCGCGTTGTCCGGTTTGCGTTGTCGGGCAATACTGCGCCGGGCCTCTCCTCGCCCTGGTATCGACAACGTTGTGCGGGGCGCGCCAGGTTAATGGACAGACACCCTCCGACCTACGGTCTTGCGTTCCTTCTTGTTTGTTTGATGTCGTTGCGAGCCGACATCGTTCTTCCCCCTGTCCGCCTCCTGCGAAGCACGTTGCCTGCCGTGCCCGACATGTACCGCTTACGTCTATTGATTTCCCCTGGACTGCACGGTGCTTCGCATTAAGCGCTTTGATTATGGCACATGGCCCGCCGATGGCAATGCGGGAAATCGGCGATAATGCAGGCTTTGGCGCTGTGCATGTGCGCGCCTTGAGACCCGGTGCGAAACCCTGCGCCGCAAGGTCACGCCACCGCCCGCCCCGCCCCGATGTAGCGAACGTGAACGATCCCAAAACACTCGCAGATCGCATCGAAGATCTGCTGCCCCAGACCCAATGCACGAAGTGCGGCTATGACGGCTGCCGGCCCTATGCCGAAGCCGTCGCCGCCGGCACCGCCAACTACAACCAGTGCCCGCCCGGCGGCCTGGTAGGCGTCGAGCGTCTCGCGACGCTGCTCGGCAAACCCGTCATCCCGATCAATCCGGACAACGGCGTGGAGCGTCCACGTCCCGTGGCGTTCATCGACGAACAACTGTGCATCGGCTGCACGCTGTGCATGCAGGCGTGCCCCGTCGACGCGATCGTGGGTGCGCCCAAGCAGATGCACACCATCGTCAAGGATCAGTGCACGGGGTGCGACCTGTGCGTCGCGCCCTGCCCGGTCGACTGCATCGCAATGATTCCCGTTACGGGCGAGGCGACCGGCTGGGACGCATGGACACAGCAGCAGGCCGACGAAGCCCGCGTGCGGCATGACCGGCGCGCCGCGCGTCAGGCCGCCGAACGCAATGCGGCCGAGGCGCGCGCCGCCGCACGCCGCGCCGCCACGAGCGCGCCGCAGGCCCACGCACCGCAAGCGCCGCAAGACGCCGCCACGCCACCCGCAAGCCCCCCCGCCGACGACGCCGAAGCGAAGAAGAAAGCGATCATCCAGGCCGCGCTCGAACGTGCGCGCCGCAAGAAGGCGGAACTGGCCGAACAGGGTGTGGGACCGCGCAACGTCGAACACGTGAGCGCCGATGTGCAGGCGCAGATCGACGAGGCCGAGGCGCGCCGCAAGCGCATCGGTATCGAGTCGAATACATCGGACTCGAAGCCCGACGACAAATCCGCGCAATAGCGCTCCGCAACGCAACGGCCCCACGCACAACGAGCATGAATGCCACCAAGCGCCGCGCCATCTACGAAACGCTGCAAAGCCTCAATCCGCATCCCACTACCGAGCTGGAATTCAACACGCCGTTCGAACTCCTGATCGCCGTGATGCTCTCGGCGCAGGCCACCGACGTTTCGGTGAACAAGGCCATGCGCCGGATGTTTCCGGTCGCCAACACGCCGGAAACGGTGCTCGCGCTGGGCGAGGAAGGGGTGGCCGATTACATCAAGACGATCGGCCTCTATCGCACCAAGGCCAAGAACGTCATTGCGACGTGCCGCATTCTCATCGAGCAATACGGCAGCGAGGTCCCGCCCGCGCGCGAGGCGCTGGAAGCCCTACCCGGCGTTGGACGCAAGACCGCGAACGTGGTGCTCAACACGGCGTTCGGCCAACCGACCATCGCGGTCGACACGCATATCTTTCGGGTTGCGAACCGAACGGGACTCGCGCCCGGCAAGGACGTGCGCGCCGTCGAACTCGCGCTCGAAAAATTCACGCCGCCCGAGTTCCGCCAGGACGCGCATCACTGGCTCATCCTGCACGGCCGCTATGTATGCAAGGCGCGCCGGCCCGAATGCTGGCATTGCGTGATCGAGCCGCTGTGCGAGTTCAAGCCGAAGACGCCACCGCCGGAGCTCTGAGCGAGCGCGCGCGCCCCGGCGTAAAATGATCGATCCAGGCGTCGCAGCGCGACGCCTCACCCCTACTCACCGACTCACGATGTTCAATCCCAGCCGCGACGAAGTCCGCCGCTTTTTCACCGAGACCTGGCGCAAGCAGCGCGCGGGCGAAATCCTCACGCCGCTCGAGGCGATCGCCGCCGACTGGATCGTCGAGCACCCCGAATATCACGCCGAACTCACCGATGCCGATGCGGCCGCCGCGCAGGACTACTCGCCCGAGCGCGGCCAGAGCAATCCGTTCCTGCATCTGTCGATGCATCTGGCGATCAGCGAGCAGCTTTCGATCGACCAGCCGCCCGGCATCCGCGCCGCGCACGACCGGCTCGCGGCACGTCTCGGCTCCACGCACGACGCGCAGCACGCAATCATGGAATGCCTCGGCGAAACGATCTGGGAAGCGCAACGCACGAACACGCCGCCCGACACCGACGCCTATCTCATGCGTATCGAGCGCCGCGCTTCACGCGATTGAAGCGCGACTGAAGCACATCTGAATGCAATAAGGCCGCAAAAAAACACCCCGCGAACGCCTCGCCGAAAACGAGGCCCACGCGGGGTGTTTCGCATGATGCGGCACGCATGGCGCGCGCCGCGCTCACGCTTACTTCTTGTTGACGAGATCGCCGCCGAGCGACTCGATATATGCGGCGAGATCCTTCATGTCGCGCTGCGAAAGGCTCTGCACCTGCGCCTGCATGATCGGATTGTTGCGGCCGAGGTGCGGATTGCTCGTACCCATCTGGTACTGGCGCAGCGCCCAGTAGATGTAGTCGGCGTGCTGGCCGGCGAGCTTCGGATATTCGGGGCTCACGGGCTTGTTCAGGCCCGGGCCGTGACAGGCCGCGCAGTTGTGGCTGTCGGCGAGGGCCTTGCCGTTGGCGGCATCGGCCGCGTGTGCGGGATTGAGCGCGAGCGCGGCGGCCAGTGCGAGCCCGACGCCCGCGAGCTTGATGGTTGCACCGGCAAACGAAGGCATAGCCGTGTAGGGCTTGTTCATGGGTTCTCCACCTGCCGGTTATTTATTCGGATTGTCTTTCGACGCGGCCGTTTGCGACGCATAGTAGGCCGCGATGTCGGCGATGTCCTGTTCGGTGAGCGAGGACGCGATCGCGTGCATCGTCTCGAAATGCCGGTCGCCCTTCTTGTAGGCGAGCAACGCGTTCATAATGTACTGCGCGTTCTGGCCGCCCAGAATGGGCACGTGGTAGACCTCGGGGTAAGCGGTGCGGTAGTCGGGAATACCATGACAGCCGATACACATCGCCACCTTGTCCTGACCCGCCTTCGCGTTGCCCACGATGTCCGCGTGAGCCGTGACCGCGAAGCACGCCAGCATGGTGATTGCGCCCGTGATGACGTGCTTGCCGACAATTTTTTTCATAGCATCCAACCTGGCTTGAGGGGATTCGAACGCCCGAACCGCAGGCCACGGCCTGCGCCGCATTACTGCTGTTTTACTTTTGGGGTCGCCGTGCAGGCCGAAAAAAATCGGTCCGAGTATACCGCGACGCCGCGCCGCCCGTCCACCGGCCGCGCCACGCCTGGCGGGCCTCGGAGCGCCTCGCGAGGCCTCGCGACGGGCCCGCGGCGGCCACGCAGCGCCCTGGCGCGCCGCCTTGCCCGCAGACAACCCGGATGAACCCTGGCACGCGCAACGGACTCGCCGCGCGCCGTCGCGAGACGGCTGGCAGCCCTCGCGACCGCGCCCCCAAAGAGCGGACCCAACGATACGCGGTGGCGCGCCGACGCAACACCCCATCTGACTTATACTGGGATTTTTTTCCCAGCGAGCGGATTGACCATGCGCGCCACGCGTTTCGAAGGCTCATCGCAATACGTCGCCACCGACGACCTCAAGCTCGCGGTCAATGCCGCGATCACGCTGAAACGCCCGCTGCTCATCAAGGGCGAGCCCGGCACCGGCAAGACCATGCTGGCCGAAGAAGTGGCTGCGGCACTGGATATGCCGCTCATGCAGTGGCACATCAAGTCCACCACGAAGGCGCAGCAAGGGCTCTACGAGTACGACGCGGTCTCGCGCCTGCGCGACTCGCAGCTCGGTGACGAACGCGTGAAGGACATCGCCAACTACATCGTCAAGGGCGTGCTGTGGCAGGCGTTCGAGTCGGACGAGCAAAGCGTGCTGCTGATCGACGAGATCGACAAGGCCGACATCGAGTTCCCGAACGACCTGCTGCGCGAACTCGACCGCATGGAGTTCTACGTCTACGAGACGCGCCAGCTCATCAAGGCGAAACAGCGTCCGCTCGTCATCATCACGTCGAACAACGAGAAGGAGCTGCCCGACGCTTTCCTGCGCCGCTGCTTCTTCCACTACATCAGCTTTCCCGATCCTGCGACGATGCAACGGATCGTCGAGGTGCACTATCCGGGCATCCGCAAGGAACTGCTCAACGCGGCCATGGAAAGCTTCTTCGAACTGCGCAACGTCGCGGGCCTGAAGAAAAAGCCGTCGACGTCGGAGCTGCTCGACTGGCTCAAGCTCCTGCTCGCCGAAGAGATCCCGCCCTCGGCGCTGCGCGCGGTCGACGGCTCGAAGTCCATGCCGCCGCTCGCCGGTGCGTTGCTCAAGAACGAGCAGGACATGACGCTGTTCGAGCGCCTCATCTACATGAACCGCCACAACCGTTGACAGGAAAACCGCGCGCGAAAGCCGGAGACACCGCATGCTGATCGACTTCTTCTATACGCTGCGCGACGCGAAGCTGCCGGTTTCCGTGAAGGAGTACCTCACGCTCGTCGAAGCGCTCAAGGCGCGCGTGATCGCGCCCTCGCTCGACGACTTCTACTACCTCGCGCGCATGACGCTCGTGAAGGACGAGCAGTACTTCGACCGCTTCGATCAGGCGTTCGGCGCGTATTTTCGCGGCATCGAGAAGAAGTCGGAACTCGCCTTCGAGATTCCCGAGGACTGGCTCAAGAAGCGGCTGGAGCGCGACTTCACGCCCGAACAGCGCGCGCAGATCGAAGCGATGGGCGGCCTCGACAAGCTCATGGAGCGCCTCAAAGAGCTGTTCGAAGAACAGAAGGAGCGCCACGAGGGCGGCAGCAAGTGGATCGGCACGGGCGGCACGTCGCCCTTCGGCCACGGCGGCTATAACCCCGAAGGGATCCGCATCGGCGGCGAAGGCGGCCAGCGCAGCGCAGTGAAAGTGTGGGACGCGCGTGCGTACCGCGACTACGACGACCAGGTCGAAATCGGCACGCGCAACATCAAGGTCGCGTTGCGCCGCCTGCGCCGCTTCGCGCGCGAAGGCGCGGCGGAAGAACTCGACCTCGGCGACACGATCCGCAGCACCGCCGCGAACGCGGGCTGGCTCGACCTCAAGATGGTGCCGGAGCGCCACAACAACGTGAAGGTGCTGATGCTGCTCGACGTGGGCGGCTCGATGGACGATCACATCAAGCGCACCGAGGAGCTGTTCTCGGCCGCCAAGGCCGAGTTCAAGCATCTGGAGTTCTATTACTTCCACAACTGCGTGTACGACCACCTGTGGAAGAACAACCGCCGCCGCCACGCCGAGCGCACGCCCACGTGGGACCTGCTGCACAAGTTCACACCCGACTACAAGCTCATTTTCGTGGGCGACGCCACCATGAGCCCGTATGAGGTCCTGCAGCCGGGCGGCTCGGTCGAGTACAACAACCCCGAAGCGGGCGCCGTGTGGCTGCGCCGCCTCGCCGACCAGTTCCCGCATTTCGCCTGGCTCAACCCCGAGCCCGAGCGACTATGGGAGTACCGCCAGTCGGTGTCGATCATCCGCGAGATTCTCGGCCACCGCATGTACCCGCTCACCGTCGCCGGGCTCGAAACGGCCATGCGCGTCCTGAGCAAATAGGCGCCCGCACTCCCGCCCTTTTCCGCTTTCTCGAGGTGGCGCATGCCTGAGGTGTGTTCAGGCCGCGCCGCCCGATGCCGTCATACCTACGCAAAACCTGGAGACTACCCGCATGACCGCCCCCTCTTCCCCCGACCTGCCAGCGACATTCAGGCCGGGACCGCTGCGGCCTTTCGCCGACACCTCGGTCGCCACGATCGTGGCCGGCTTCGTCGCGATGATGACCGGCTACACCAGCTCGCTCGTGCTGATGTTCCAGGCTGGCCAGGCCGCGCATCTGTCCGACGCGCAGATCTCCTCGTGGATCTGGGCGCTGTCCATCGGCATGGCCTTGACCACCATCGGCCTGTCGCTGTGGTTCCGCGCGCCCATCGTGATCGCGTGGTCCACGCCGGGCGCGGCGCTGCTCATCAGCTCGCTGCCGCACGTGCCGTATGCCGAGGCGATCGGCGCCTATCTCGTCTGCGCCGTGCTGCTCACGGCCGTGGGCCTCACCGGCTGGTTCGACACGCTCATGAAGCGCGTTCCCGCCGGCATCGCGGCGGCGCTGCTCGCGGGCATCCTGTTCGAGATCGGCATCGAGATCTTCCACGCCGCGCAGGTGCAGACGCCGCTCGTGCTCACGATGTTCTTCGGCTACCTGATCGTGAAGCGCTTCGTGCCGCGCTATGCGATCGTCGCGACGCTCGTGATCGGCATCGCCGCCGCCGCCATGCTCGGGCTGCTCGATTTCAGCCACTTCCGCGTGGCAGTGGCCAGACCCGTGTTCACGATGCCGGCGTTCTCGCTCACCGCGGTGGTGAGCATCGGCATCCCGCTCTTCGTCGTGGCGATGGCCTCGCAGAACGTGCCCGGCATCGCCGTGCTGCGCGCCGACGGCTACGACCACACGGCCGCGCCTTCCTCGCCGCTCATCGCCACCACGGGCATAGCCTCGCTCGTGCTCGCGCCGTTCGGCTCGCACGGCGTGAACCTTGCGGCCATCACGGCGGCGATCTGCACCGGCCCGCACGCCCACGAAGACCGCACGAAGCGCTACATGGCGGCCGTGTGGTGCGGCATCTTCTACCTGATCGCCGGCACCTTCGGCGCGACCATCGCGGCACTGTTCGCGGCGTTCCCGCAGGCGCTCGTAGTGTCGATCGCGGCGCTCGCGCTGTTCGGCTCGATCATGAGCGGCCTCACCAACGCCATGCAAAACCCCAGCGAGCGCGAAGCCGCGCTCATCACCTTCATGGTGACGGCCTCCGGGCTCACGCTGCTTTCCATCGGCGCGGCGTTCTGGGGGCTCGTGGCGGGCGTCATCACGCAGTTCGTGCTCAACGCGCGGCGCGCCTGACCCGTGTGAGCCGCCGCCGCGTGCGCCCGCCAGCCCCGCTGGCACGGTGTGTGCGGCGCGTTTGCCATGCCCCATGCCCGCGCGAAACGCAACGCCATGCGTTTCCGCCATAAAATGACGATGTGAGCCGCGCCCACACACGCGGCAAGATGCGCCCCACCCGGCTTCCCGCCCAATCCGTGCGGGCCGTGCCGGCAGGCGCAGCGCCTTTCTGGTTCCGCCCGGCGCGCCCCAGGTTCACGCCTGAAGCGCACCGGCCGTTCAACTCTCACCGATGCAGGCGCGCACGCGCCCACAAGGCCTGACATGACTACCGCACTCGACCAGCTCAAGCAGTACACCACCGTCGTCGCCGATACGGGCGACTTCCAGCAATTCGTGCAGTACAAGCCGCAGGACGCCACGACCAACCCGTCGCTGATCCTCAAGGCGGTCCAGAAAGCCGAGTACCGTCCGCTGCTCGAAAAAACCGTGCGCGATCACGCGAGCGAGTCGCTCGAGTCGATCATCGACCATCTGCTGATCGCGTTCGGCACCGAAATCCTCAAGATCATTCCGGGCCGCGTCTCGACCGAAGTCGACGCGCGCCTCTCGTTCGACACGAAAAGGTCGATCGACAAGGCGCACCACATCATCGACCTGTACAAGCAGGCCGGCATCGGGCGCGAGCGCGTGCTGATCAAGCTCGCCTCCACCTGGGAAGGCATCCGCGCCGCCGAAGCGCTGCAAAAGGACGGCATCCGCTGCAATATGACGCTGCTGTTCTCGCTCGCCCAGGCCGCCGCCTGCGCCGAAGCGGGCGCGCAGCTCATCTCGCCGTTCGTGGGCCGCATCTACGACTGGTACAAGAAGGCCAAGGGCGCCGACTGGGACGACGCGAAGGACGGCGGCGCGAACGACCCGGGCGTGCAGTCGGTGCGCAAGATCTACGCGTACTACAAGAAGTTCGGCCACAAGACCGAGGTGATGGGCGCGAGCTTCCGCAACACGAGCCAGATCGTCGAGCTGGCCGGCTGCGACCTGCTCACCATCAGCCCGGACCTGCTGCAGAAGCTCCACGACAGCAACGAGAAGGTCGAGCGCAAGCTCTCGCCGGAAGCGTTCAAGGACGCGAAGATCGAGCGCGTGGCCGTGGACGAGCCGTCGTTCCGCTTCCAGCTCAACGACGACGCCATGGCGACCGAAAAACTCGCTGAAGGCATCCGCGCGTTCGCTGCAGACGCGATCAAGCTCGAAAAGATGATCGAAGAGCTGCGCGCGAAGTAATGCGCCGGCGCGCCATGCAGCGCGCATCGCAGTATCGATGACCGAGGGCCGCACATGGCGCATGTGCGGCCCTTTGTTTTAGGGCGCGGACTGCAACGACCGTTCCCGTCTGCACTCTCGCAATCCCTGACGACACACCGCTCGGTCCCGTCATCGCGCACGCCTAGAATCAGGGCAGCGGCGCAACCCGCCGCACGATCCGGCCCCGTGCACACCCTCGCACGGAATCGCATGATAAAGGCCGGCCAACGTCCCGTCCGCAAGGAAACCGACGATGCAAATCCAGCCCTATCTCTTTTACCCCGGCAACTGCGACGAAGCGATCGCGTTCTATGGCGAAGCGCTCGGCGCGAAGGAAGTGATCAAGATGCGCTTCAAGGAAGCGCCGCCGGACCCCGCGCGCCCCATGCCGCCCGAATTCGCCGAAAAGATCATGCACGCGACGCTCCAGATCGGCGACGCGCAGATCATGGTGTCCGACGGCGGCTGCATGACGCAGAACGACAAGTTCCTCGGCTTCGGCGTCTCGCTGACCGGGTCCGACCTCGGCACGGCCGAACGCTATTTCAACGCGCTGGCCAAAGGCGGCACGGTCACGATGCCGTTCCAGAAGACCTTCTGGTCGCCCGGCTTCGGCATGCTGACCGACAAGTTCGGTGTGCCGTGGATGGTCTCGGCGCCGCACGAGCAACCCGCCTGATCGGCCGCCGCCACGCCTGGAGAAGCGCGCCCGGCGTCACACCATGCGGTGCGTCGCGGCGCGCTCGATGTTCCAGCGCGGTTCGGTCTCGAGGAGCAGCGCGCGCAGGCGCTCCACCTGCTCCTCCACACGCAGGCTGAGCCAGTAAGGCCCCTGCATCCGCGGCTCGGGGCAGCCCTGCCGCTCGCCCTGCATGCTTTCGTTGACGGGCTCGCCCGCCCGCTCGCCCTCGCCACTGCCCTCGCCACTGCCCTCACCCAGCGCCGCGACCGTGCGCAGCGCCTGCTGCGCCGCCTCGGGGTGACGCCCGCCGCCAAAGCGCAGCGCCCGCGCCGTGGCGAGCAGCGCCCGGCGCACAGTCTCGCTGCGCTCGGCGAACGCCACGCGCACGAGCGCCTGCTCGTAGCTGCCCGTGCCCGTACAGAGCATCTCCAGCGCGCTCAGGAGCGACCGATGCAGACGCTGCACCTGTTCGAGCCGCGCGAGCGGCACGTCGATCTCCTTGGCGACCGAGGGCATCAGCGCGCGCAGCTGCACGAGCCGTGCGTTCAGGCGCATGAAGGTCTGCGCCTGCTCGTCGGCGTCGACGTGCACGCCGTTCGCCACCTGCGCATAGACGCGCGCGCAGTCGCGCAGATTGTCGGCGAGGCTGTAGCGCCACGAATACGTCGCGTGCAGCGGCAAGGCAAACGAAAACACGAGCGCGATGACGATGCCGAGGATCACGTTGAGCGTGCGCCAGAGGCCCGTATCGATGAGGTTGTCGCCGTGCCCCGCGACGATGCACATGGTGATGGCGGCCAGCAGCGCGACATAGCCCGGCTTGCCGATGGCGTAGTAGCCGCACACGGCGGCGACGAGCGACATCAGCACGTAGGTGAGCGCCACGGAACCGGTAATGGCCTGCACGACGATGAGCAAGAGCCCGATCACGGCGCCGAGCAGCGTGCCGAGCGCGCGTTCGGCGGCCTTCTTGCGGATGTTGCCCTGGTGCTGCAGCCCGCCGATCACGACGAGCAGCGTGACCGAGGCCCAGATGCCGTGCGGAATATGGATGCCCGACGTGGCGAGAATCGAGGCGAGCATGGCGAGACCCACGCGCACGCTGTGGATCACCTTGGCGTTGCGGTAGCGATAGTACGGCGAGGCCAACGCGCGCCACATGCGCGCGAGACGCGAGCGGCGGCGCGGGCGCAGGCGTTGCGCGCCGCTGCGCCCGGATCGGGAACGGGATTCGGTTTGGGACGAGGCCATGGCACGGGCTGGACGTGAGCCGGATCAGCGATCATCGTGCACCAGAAAAACAAATGCCCGCAACTGTGTGTTGCGGGCATCGGGTACGAAACTGGCCCGGCGGCATGCGCCGGGCATGAGCGGATCAGCCCTCGACGACGTCGAGATAGTCTTCCGGACGCGTGCGATCCGCGCCCTTTTGCATGCCGACCACATGCACGAGCGCCGAGACGACGATCGAGACCACGAGGTTCACGATCAGCGACCACACCGCGGCGTAGCCCGGAATCGCCATGCCGAACAGGTGGATCGTGAAGATCGAGCTTGCGAGCTTGAGCGAAATGGCCATCCACGTGCCGGTGGCGATGCCGGCCGCCCAGCCCACCAGCAGGCCGCGGTAGTCGAGCATGCGCGTGTAGAGACCGAGCACGATGGCGGGCAGCGTCTGGATGATCCAGATACCGCCGAGCAGCTGCAGCTGGATCGCGTACGTGAGCGGCAGGCCCAGGATGAACGCCACCGCGCCGACCTTCACGATCAGCGAGACCAGCTTGGCGATGTTGGTCTCCTGCTCGTGATTCATGTTGCGGTTGATGAACTCCTTGTGGATGTTGCGCGTGTAGAGGTTGGCCGCTGCAATCGACATGATCGCGGCGGGCACCAGCGCGCCGATACCGATGGCTGCGAACGCCACCCCCACGAACCACGACGGGAAGAAGTGCAGGAACAGCGCCGGCACCGCGAAGTTCGGACCGAAGGCCTTGAAGTACGGCGCGAACTCCGGCATGTCCTTCACGCCGGCGGCGAGCGCCATGTAGCCGAGCAGTGCGAGCAGACCGAGCACCAGCGAGTACGCCGGCAGCATCGCCATGTTGCGGCGGATGGTGTTGCCCGACGACGACGACAGGATTGCCGTGACCGAGTGCGGATACAGGAACAGCGCGAGCGCCGACCCTACCGCCAGTGTCGCGTAGGCGCTATAGCCGTTCAGACTCGTGGCGTCCGGCGACTTGAGCAGCAGCTTGGCCGGCGGCACCGCGCCGAAGATGTGGCCGAAGCCGCCCATCTGCGCGGGAATCACGATGATCGCGACGATGATCGTGATGTAGATGAGGATGTCCTTCACCACGGCGATCATGGCCGGCGCGCGCAGGCCCGACGTGTACGTGTAGGCGGCGAGAATCGCGAACGCGATGATGAGCGGCAGGTCGCCGACGAAGCCCGTCGTGTCGAAGCCGAGTGCGCCGATCACCACTTCGATACCCACCAGCTGCAGCGCGATATACGGCATGGTCGCGACGATGCCCGTCACGGCGATGGCGAGCGCCAGCAGGCGGCTGCCATAGCGCGCGCTCACGAAGTCGGCCGAGGTGACGTATTGGTGGCGCTTCGCGACGGCCCAGAGCTTCGGGAACACGACGAACGCGAAGGGATAGATCAGGATCGTGTACGGCAGCGCGAAGAAACCCGTTGCGCCCGCACCGAACACGAGCGCCGGCACGGCGACGAAGGTGTACGCGGTGTAGAGGTCCCCGCCGAGCAGGAACCAGGTGACGATCGTGCCGAAGCGGCGGCCGCCGAGGCCCCACTCTTCGAGATGCGCGAGGTCGCCCTTGCGCCAGTGCGCGGCGACGAAGCCGAGCACCGTGACGCCGAGGAAGAACAGAACAAACACAACGGTTGCTGTGACGTTCATTGCGCGCCCCCTTCATCGCCCTTGCGGGTCTTCGTCTTGAAGTAGACGAGCGCGGTAATGACTGCGCTGATCAGCACCCAGAGAAGCTGATACCAGTAGAAAAACGGGAAGTCCCACAGAGTGGGCTCGATTCTGTTGTATGACGGCACCCAGACCATCGCGATCCAGGGCAGCAGCAAAAGCCAAAGCCAATGCTTGCTTGGTTTTCCGGCGTCGGCGTCGTGAGCCATGACGTCTCCTCGTTGCTTATGTAGTTATGCGGCCTTGCTTTGTTTGCGGTCCGCCGCCCGGCGTGAGGCGGCCGATGGCCTCACGGACGGATAATCCGCAAGGTCCCCGAAAGCGCTAAAAAGAGTATCGAGGCCACGCCGCACGGTCAAGCAGGGCGGACCCCAATTCCGAGGACGTTGTCAAGAGCCAACGGCTTGCTCCATGTCGTGATAATTGCCCGGAAATGCGCTATGCGGGCGAGCAGGCGAAAAAAAACCGGCCCTGAGGCCGGTTATCTGTGCTGCAACGGCGTTGCCGCCGTTCGCGCGGATCAGATCGAGAACGTCGCGCCGTGCTGGCCGCTCGATTCGCGCAGCGCCTTGACCCACTGGTGCGCCGGCAGGCCGAGCTTGCTTTCGAGCAGGCGCGCGCGCTTTTCGAGCGCGTCGAAGGTGACTTCGAGTGCCGGGCCCGAGAACGCAAGTGCGACGCGATTGCCTTCGTGCACTTCGGGCAACGCGATCACGCGGCCCTCGAAGGCTTCGTTCAGGCGCTTCATGTTGCGCACGAAACTCGGGTGGTCGCCGAACAGGTTGATCGTCGCAACGCCGGCATTGGTCAGGCACGCGCGCACGGCGCGGTAGAACGCCACACTGTCGAGCACCGGGCCGCGCGCGGTCGCATCGTACACGTCGATCTGCAGCGCGCCGATGGTGCCGTGATTGGCGCGGTCCTGCACGAAGTCCCACGCGTCGAGTTCGCGCACGGTCAGGCGCGCGTCGTCGTACGGCAGTTCGAACATCGTGCGCGCGGCCACCACGACCGCCGGATTCAGTTCGATCGCCTCGACCTTCGCGGGACGCAGATAGCGGTGCGCGAACTTGGTGAGCGCGGCGGCTCCCAGACCCAGTTGCACGATGCGCTCTGGCGTGGCGAGGAACAGCAGCCAGGCCATCATCTGCTGCGCGTATTCCAGTTCGATGTGCAGCGGCTTCGCCAGACGCATCGCGCCCTGCACCCACTCCGTGCCGAAGTGCAGATAACGCACGCCGTTCTCTTCCGAGAACGTGACCGGCGCGAAACGCGGCTTGCGCGGCGCTTCGATGACCGGGGCGTTGTCGAGTTCTTCTTCGGCAGCGGCGGCAGCGGCACGGCGCGGGCGCTTCGTCACCTTTGCGGTCTTGCTCGCGGTGTCGCCCGATTGCGTCGCGTTGCCGGTTTGCTTGAATGCGCGGGCCTCGGCTGAGGCGCGCTTGATGAGAGTCGTCATGTAGAAAATCGCTTGCTGTGGGGGCGCAAATGCAGGTGCATTTGCTCAGGCGACCGAGAGCATAGCATTCGCGGCGCTTCGAGCCGGATTTGGCAGGCACTTCGCGCGCCTCGCCCACGCGCTGCGCGAGTCAGTGGCTGTCGCCCGGGCAGGCGCCTGGCATGTGCGTCATGGGCAAAATGATCAGGGGCAGACGTTTCTTGTTCATTATGGTCTCGTGTCCCGACGGGATGAGCGCGCGCCGCAGCGTGCTGCGTAACCATGCTAGCGGGGCGAGGTTGCAGCGCGCTTAGGTTTGTGTGCGCCAGCACTCGTAGGCGCATCGGAGTCGCCTGTGAACGCGGCCAATGCGCGCCATTGCACGAGTTTCGCCGCGAAGTTCATCGACGCATACGCAGGACTGCTGGAAGGCAGGCGCAGAATCGTCATGGGCCGCGCATGCGCGCCGAGAATGCGCTCGCCGATGCGCGCCGCCGTGCCGCCGTTGAACGCGATCGCTTCGAGGGCGGGCAGGCGCTCGACAAGCGCGACGAGATCGTTGCCCTCGTGGTCGCGGATATCGCCATCGAGACTGCCCTCGCGGCGCGCCTGCGCCACGACGTCCCATAGGCCCACGCGATGCGCACGCAGCGCTTGCAGCCGCGCTTCGTACTCCATCGCCACGAGATCCTCGCCGATCACCTCGCCCACGAGATGCCAGAACTTGTTCTGCTTATGCGCGTAATACTGCTGATGCGCGAGCGACGCCTCGCCAGGCAAGCTGCCGAGAATGAGCACGCGCGTGCATGCATCGACGACGGGATCGAAGCAGCGCTTGAAGGTCATGGCAGCGGATGCGGCACGTTCAACGCGGCGCGTGATGCGCGCGCGAGGCAGTGTGATCGAGCGGGCCGCGTTCGCGTCCGAGATGCACGCCGGTTTCTTGCGCCAAAGGCCCGCTAGTAAGGCGCGACCACAGCGCGGGCAGCATGCATTCGGTCACGAGCAGCGGCGCGCCTGCGCGCTCAAATACCGAGCGGCGCGCGACGAACGCATGCGGTCTGTGCTTCGGCTCGAGCATGAGCTCGCGCGCCGAGAGTGTATAGAGCGGATGCCGCGCGCTTACGCGCCGGCTCACGAGCGCGGAGCGCGCAACACCGCTATCGCTATAGAGAAGTTCCGCGAGCGGCCGCGTACGCAAGCGGCGCATGGCCTGCCACACGCCTTGACTCGCGGCGAGTGGCGTCACGCTGTGCGCGGCGACGAACGGCACACCATCGACTTCGAGCACGATCTCGCGCACCCACGCGCGCTCGCGCGGCGCCAGACCGAGCGCGGCACATTCATCGGACCAGGGCATGTCGACGGCTTCGCGCGTGACCCGCACCACGACGCGGCCGAGCGTGCGCAAATGCGCCGTGAGCGAACCGCCGCGCGTGAGCCAATCCTTCTGGTCGGCGCTCAAGGCGGGCAAGGGCGTGACGCGCCAGTGCGCGTTAGCGGCATCGAATCGAAGAGGCATGGCGCGCATTATAGGCTGCGAGGATTTCAGTTCGCTGCAAGCCGGGCGGACAAAAGAAAAACCCCTTGCAGCAAGTAGCCGCAAGGGGTTTCGCTCATGCCAGGCCGCGCGCGTTAACCGGCGCGGGCAATCAGCAACGCGTTCGTACGCTTGACGAAGCTGGCCGGATCTTCCAGCGCGCCGCCTTCCGCCAGCAATGCCTGATCGAACAGGAGATTGCACCAGTCGCCAAAGTCCGCGCTATCGGTGCGCAGCGCCTTCACGAGCGGATGCTCCGGGTTCACTTCGAGGATCGGCTGCATCTGCGGCGCCTGTTGTCCCGCCGCCTTCAGCATGCGCTGCAGGTAGCCGCTCATGTCGCCTTCGTCAGCCACGAGGCACGAGGGCGAATCGGTCAGGCGGAACGTGAGACGCACGTCCTTGGCCTTGTCCTTGAGCGCTTCCTTCATGTGCTCGACGAGCGGCTTGAATTCCTCGCTCACCTTCTCCTGCTGCTGCTGTTCCTCGTCGTTGAGCGCGCCCAGGTCGAGGTCGCCGCGCGCCACGCTCGCGAGCGGCTTGCCGTCGAACTCGTTGAGGAACGAGAGCATCCACTCGTCCACGCGGTCCGTGAGAAGCAGCACTTCCACGCCCTTCTTGCGGAACACTTCGAGGTGCGGGCTGTGGGTCGCGCCTTGCCACGTGTCGGCGGTGACGTAGTAGATCTTCGTCTGCTCGGGCTTCATGCGCGCAACGTAGTCGGCGAGCGTGACGGTCTGCTCGTTCGTGTCGTTGTGCGTAGACGCGAAGCGCGCCAGCTTCGCCACGCGCTCGCGGTTGGCGTGATCCTCGCCGATGCCTTCCTTGAGTACCTGGCCGAACTCGGCCCAGAACGTGGCGTACTTGGCCTTGTCCTCTTCGCTTGCTTCGGCGTCCGTCACAGCGTTGGCCATCTCTTCGAGCATCGACAGCACGCGCTTGGTCACGCCGTCGCGAATCGCCTTGACATCGCGGCTTTCCTGCAGGATTTCGCGCGAGACGTTGAGCGGCAGATCGCTCGAATCGACCACGCCCTTCACGAAGCGCAGATAGTTCGGCAGCAGCTGCTCGGCGTCGTCCATGATGAACACGCGCTTCACGTAGAGCTTCAGACCGCTCTTGTGATCGCGATTCCACAGGTCGAACGGCGCATGCGACGGCACGTAAAGCAGCTGCGTATATTCGCTGCGGCCTTCCACGCGGTTATGCGTCCACGCGAGCGGGTTCTGGTGATCGTGCGCGAGGTGCTGATAGAACTGCTGATACTGCTCGTCGCTGATCTCGCTCTTCGAACGCGTCCACAGCGCGCTCGCCTGGTTGATGGTCTCGTACTCGTCCTTCGTGACCATCTCGCTCTTTTCGGCGTCCCATTCTTCCTTCTTCATCTCGATGGGCAGGCCGACGTGATCCGAATACTTCTGGATGATCGACTTGATCTTCCAGGCGGAAAGCAGTTCGTCCTCGCCTTCGCGCAGATGCAGCGTGATCGTCGTGCCGCGCTGCGCGCGCTCGATCGTCTCGACAGCGAACTCGCCCTCGCCCGCGCTCGTCCAGCGCACGCCTTCGGCGGCCGTCAGGCCCGCGCGGCGGCTTTCCACGGTGATCTTGTCCGCGACGATGAAGCCCGAATAGAAGCCCACGCCGAACTGGCCGATCAGCGCCGCGTCCTTCTGCTGGTCGCCTGAGAGCCTGCCGAAGAACTCCTTCGTACCCGAGCGCGCGATCGTGCCGAGGTGCGACACGGCTTCGTCGTGGCTCATGCCAATGCCGTTGTCGTCGATCGTGATGGTGCGCGCTTCCTTGTCGAAGCTCACGCGGATGCGCAGGTTCGGATCGTTCTCATAGAGCGCGCTGTTGGCGATCGCCTCGAAGCGCAGCTTGTCCGCCGCGTCCGATGCGTTCGAAATCAGCTCGCGCAGGAAGATTTCCTTGTTGCTGTACAGCGAATGGATCATCAGGTGCAGAAGCTGTTTCACTTCTGCCTGGAAGCTCATGGTTTCTTGTGCCATGGTCGAGAGTCCTCTTTCGTTGCAGTTCTAGTCTGACAAATTTGTGGCCGCGAGTTCGAGGCAATTCGCATCGCGGCGCGCCGCCCGCCCAGTTGGGGACAGACGGCGCAGGTTTCAAGAGCCGCCGCCCGCGAATTCACGCTTGCGCGCCGCCGCCGCGCCGGGCCACGCCTTCGAGGTAGTCGGCGAGGAAGGCGGGCAGCGCCGGGTCGCCGCAGTTGGCGATGTTGAAGCGCATCCACGTGGTCGGCGACTGGTGCGGCGAGAACAGGCTCCCCGGCGTGAGCAGGAAGCCCGCTTCGTGGCCCGCCGCGGTGAGCGCGTCCGCGTCGACGCCGGTGTCGGCCCACAGGAACATGCCGGCGCCCGGCGCCGCGAACAGGCGCAAGCCGGCGCGCTCCAGCATGCGCGCGGCCTTGTCGCGCACGCCGTCGAGCCGCCCGCGCAGGCGCTCCACGTGACGCCGGTAGTGGCCCTCCGTGAGCACGCGGTAGAGGACGCGCTCGTTGAGTTCGGGACTCGTCATGCCGACGAGCATTTTCTGGTCCGCCACCGCCTGGGTCACGTCGAGCGCACTCGCGATATAGCCCACGCGCAGGTTCGGCGCGAGCGTCTTCGAAAAGCTGCCGAGGTAGATCACGCGGCGAAGCTGGTCGAGGCTCGCGAGGCGCGTGGCCGGATAGCCCGCCGGGCAGAGGTCGCCGTAGATATCGTCTTCGACGACGATGAAGTCGTACTGTTCGGCAAGCCGCAGAATGCGGAACGCCTGTGCGGCGGTCAGCGAGGTGCCCGTGGGATTTTGCAGGACCGAATTGATGACGAGCATTTTCGGCCGCCAGGTCTCGACCAGTGCTTCGAGCGCGTCGAGGTCCGGCCCGTCGGGCGTGTACGGCATGCCGACGAGCCGCGCGCCCTGCGAGGCGAAGCGCCCGAACATCTGGAACCACGCGGGGTCGCCCACGATCACGGTGTCGCCGGGCTGCACGTAGATGCGCGCGAGCAGGTCGATCGCCTGGGTGATGCCTGACACGAGCACAATCTGCTCGGGCGTCGCGCCGATCTCGAGTTCCGCCATGCGCGTCTGGAGCTGCTGGCGCAACGGCAGGAAGCCTTGCGGCGAGCCGAAGCCGAGCAGTTGCGTGCCGCTCTGGCGGCCAAGCGAGCGCATCGCGCCGGTCAGCAGCTCGCCATCCAGCCAGCGCGCGGGCAGATAGCCCAGACCCGGCCCTTTTTCCGGCCGCGTGGATGTGTGAAGCATGTTGCGCAGCAGCCAGACCACGTCGATGGTGGGCGGCGCGGGGGCAGCAACCGCGTCGGCGCGCGCCGGGACGCCCGCAGTCAGCGGCTGGCGTTCGCCGCCGGCCACGAGCGCCAGCCGCTCGCGCACATAGAAACCGGAGCCGCGCCGCGAGTCGAGGTAGCCCTGCGCGACCAGACGCTCGTACGCCTCGACCACGGTGAAGCGCGACACACCCTTGTCGAGCGCGAGCTTGCGGATGGACGGCATGCGCATGCCGGGCCGGAACACGCGCTCCTCGATGCGGCGGCGGCCCCACTGCACGAGCTGGTCGACGAGCGTAAGCGTCGCCGCGTCGTGCGGGGCGGGAATCTGGTCTAGCGGTACGGAGGACATGAGGACTCCCTGAACTCGAACTGTACAGAGCACTATCGGGCCGATTGTACCGTTACTGTCTGCAGCCATACCGGTACATTTGATCGCATGCGTACCGGTAAGGATGCGGTAGCGGCGTCGGCACAGTGTTCAGGCGCCCTCCTGCCCTTCTTCCTTCCGGCCCCTGGAAACTTCTGGCTCCGATCGCCCGCCCATGAACGCCTCGCCGCTTCGCCTCGATCACCTCGTCGTCGCCGCGCGCACGCTGGAAGAAGGCGTGCAGTACGTGAGCGACGCACTCGGCGTCGCGCCCGCGGGCGGCGGCGCTCACCCGCTCATGCGCACGCACAACCGTCTGCTCGGGCTGTGGGGCGGCGCGTATCTGGAAGTCATCGCCGTCGATCCGGCCGCAAAAGGTGCAGCGAACGCCCGCGCGCGCCTGTTCGCGCTCGACGACCCTGCCGTCCAGGCGCGCCTCGAACAGGGGCCGTACCTCTCGCATTGGGTGGCACGCGTCGATCCGCCGAAGAGCCTCGCGCGCTGGCGCGAGCAGTATCCCCAGCGCATTCCCGCGCTCGTGCCGATGACGCGCGGCGACTTCTCCTGGCAGCTCACGGTGCCGGAAGACGGCGCCTTCCCGGCCTGGCAAGGCGCGGGCGACGGCATTCTGCCCTCGCTGATCCAGTGGGACACGGCGCATCATCCGTCGCAGGTGCTGGCCGACACCGGCATCGCGCTCACCTCGCTCACCGGCTTTCACCGCGAGGCGCAGGCGGCGCGCGAGCAGCTTCAGTGGCTCGGCGCGGCGCACCTGATCACCGTGGAGGAAGCCCTCTCGCCCGCGCTCGTCGCGCAGTTCGAAACCCCGTCCGGTCCGCGCACGCTCGGCGCGCCGGCACGCTGATCCGTCGAGCGCAAAGTCCCGCATGAAAGCACGCGAAACCCAGGGCATGCTGCTCGGCCTCGTCGGCGTCATGATCTTCAGCCTGACGCTGCCGATGACGCGCATCGTCGTCGCCGAATTCCACCCGCTCCTGAACGGCCTCGGCCGCGCGCTCGCCGCCGCCGTGCCGGCCGCGCTGCTGCTCGCCATTCGCCGCGAGAAATGGCCCACGTGGCCACAGGTCAAGAGCCTCGCCGTGGTGTCGCTTGGCGTGATCGTCGCGTTTCCGGTGTTTTCCGCCTTTGCGATGAAGACCGTGCCGGCCTCGCACGGCGCCATCGTCAACGGCCTGCAGCCGCTCGCCGTGGCGATCTACGCCGCGTGGCTCTCGCACGAGCGGCCCTCGAAGGCGTTCTGGGCCAGCGCGCTGATCGGCAGCGCGCTCGTGGTCGCGTTCGCGCTCCAGGCGGGCGGCGGCTCGCTGCACGCGGGCGACGCGTGGATGCTCATCGCGGTGGGCATCGGTGCGCTCGGCTACGCCGAAGGCGCGCGCCTCGCCCGCCAGCTCGGCGGCTGGCAGGTGATCTGCTGGGCGCTCGTGCTCTCGGCGCCGTTCCTCGTGCTGCCCGTGGGCTGGCTCGCATGGGCGCATCATGTGGCGCATCCCGGCCCCGTCGCGCTCGAGACCTGGCTCGCCTTCGGCTACGTCACGCTGTTTTCGCAGTTCATCGGCTTTTTCGCGTGGTACGCGGGGCTCGCCATGGGCGGCACGGCACGCGTGGGCCAGGTCCAGCTGCTGCAGATTTTCTTCACGATGGCGTTCTCGGCGCTCTTTTTCGGCGAGCAGGTCGCGCCCTCGGCATGGCTCTATGCGGCCGCGGTGATCGCCACGGTCGTGCTGGGCCGCCGCGCGGCGATCCGCATGGCCCCCGCGCCAGCGCGCGCATGAGCCGGTTTCGCGTCATAATTCAAGGTTTTCGGCGGCATCCGGCGGCATGCGATCGCGCCCCATGCCGCCACTGAATCCGTCACTCGCCTCACCCCAACAAGGAGACCCCATGGACCAGAGCGATCTCAAGGCCGCGCCCGCGTGGCAACTGTCCGAGCGTGCAATCAAGCTGACCAGCTCGGCGATTCGCGAAATCCTGAAGGTCACCGAGCGTCCCGAAGTCATTTCGTTCGCGGGCGGCCTGCCCGCGCCGGCCAGCTTCCCGGCCGAGGAAATGCGCGCCGCCGCCGACCGCATCCTGCGCGACGACCCTTCGGGCGCCCTCCAGTACAGCGCGACCGAAGGCTATATGCCGCTGCGCGAATGGATTGCCGCGCGCCACTCGGTGGGCGGCGTGACAGTGCGTCCCTCGCAGGTGCTCATCACCACGGGTTCGCAGCAGGCGCTCGACCTGATCGGCAAGGTGCTGGTCTGCCCCAATAGCCCCGTGCTCGTGGAAACGCCCACCTACCTCGGCGCGCTGCAGTCGTTCTCGCTTTACGAGCCGAAGTACGTCCAGGTCCCGACCGACGAGAAGGGCCTCGTGCCCGAAGGCCTGACGCCCGAGCTCACGGCCGGCGCACGCCTGCTCTACGCGATCCCGAACTTCCAGAACCCCACGGGCCGCCGCCTGCCGCTCGAGCGCCGCCAGGCGCTCGCGGAATTCGCGAAGCACTCGCCCTTCCCCGTGATAGAAGACGACCCCTACGGCGCGCTGCTCTACGCGGGCGAGCCCCTGCCGACGGTGCACTCGCTCGCGCCCGAGCACGTCGTGCATCTGGGCTCGTTCTCGAAGATCCTGGCCCCGGGCCTGCGCGTGGGCTACATCATTGCGCCCGAAGACCTGCACTTCAAGCTCGTGCAGGCCAAGCAGGCCACCGACCTGCACACGCCGAGCTTCACGCAGCGCATCGTCTACGAGGTGGTGAAGGACGGCTTCCTCAACACGCACATCCCGAAGGTGCGCGCGCTCTATCGCGACCAGTGCGAGGCGATGCTCGACTCGCTCAAGCGCAACATGCCCGAAGGCGTGAGCTGGAACCGCCCCGAAGGCGGCATGTTCGTCTGGGTGACGCTGCCCTCGAACATCGACAGCATGAAGCTGCTGGCCGAAGCCGTCGCGCAGAACGTGGCCTTCGTGCCCGGCGCGCCGTTCTTCGCCGACGAGCCGCAACACAACAAGCTGCGCCTGTCGTTCGTCACGGTGCCGCCCGCGAAGATCGAAGAAGGCGTCGCGAAGCTCGCGGCCCTGATCCGCGCGCAGGCCTGACACAAGCCCGGCGAAAGCCTGGCGTCATGCCAGGCTTTTTCCGACTCAACACCCGAACGAGGAATCCTGACCATGGCTGACATCAACATTTACGACCGTCTCGAACAGCTCGGCATCACCCTGCCCCAGGCAGGCGCGCCCGCCGCGGCCTACGTGATGAGCGCCCAGAGCGGCAACACGGTGTACCTGTCGGGTCACATCGCCAAGAAGGACGGCAAGGTGTGGGCCGGCAAGCTGGGCGAGTCGCTCACGACCGAGGAAGGCAAGGCCGCCGCGCGCTCGATCGCGATCGACCTGCTCGCCACGCTGCACGCCCACACGGGCGACCTCAACAAGGTCAAGCGCGTGGTCAAGCTCATGAGCCTCGTGAACTCGACGCTCACCTTCACCGAGCAGCACGTCGTCACGAACGGCGCTTCGGAGCTGATCGCCGACGTGTTCGGCGAGAAGGGCAAGCACGCGCGCTCGGCCTTCGGCGTCGCGCAGATTCCGCTGGGCGCATGCGTCGAGATCGAGCTGATCGCCGAAGTCGAGTAAGCCGCATCGGCGACCTTTGGTAACGTGCGCGAACCTGCATCGGGGTCCGCGCACGTTCCTGCATTTTCTGTTGTGCGTTCGCGCAACCTGGCGCGCCTCTCGCGCCGCTCTCCCCTTCCACGATCGTCCCGCCATGACCCAGCCCAGCGTCCGCTTTAAACAGGTCGACGTCTTCACGTCGGTACCCTTCAAGGGCAACCCGCTCGCCGTGGTGTTCGACGCCGACGGCTTGAGCGGCGACGAGATGCAGGCCATCGCGCGCTGGACCAATCTCTCGGAAACCAGCTTCCTGCTCGCCCCCGCCGACGCGCGCGCCGACTATCGCGTGCGCATCTTCACGACCAAGGGCGAGCTGCCGTTCGCGGGCCATCCGACGCTCGGCACGGCGCATGCGTTCCTCGAAAGCGGCCGCGCACCGAAGACGCCCGCCCGCCTCGTGCAGGAATGCGGCGCGGGTCTCATCGATCTGGCCGCCGCGGAGAACGGTGCGTGGGCCTTCGCTGCGCCGCCCGCGCGCGTGACGCCGCTCGCCGCCGCACAGTTCGACGCATTGCGCACGGCGCTGCGCTCGGACGCCGTCGACTTCACGGCGGCGCCCTGCGGCGTCGACAACGGCGCGCCCTGGCTCGTCGTGCGTCTCGCGTCGGCGCAAGCGGTGCTCGCGCTCGACGTCGACTACGAGGCGATCGAAGCCGTTGCCGCGAGCGTGGGCGCACACGGCGTGGCCGCCTATGGGCCACATGAGGCCGATGGTCCCGCAACCTTCGAAGTGCGCTGCCTCATGACCGGCCTCGGCAAGGGCGAAGACCCCGTCACCGGCAGCGCGAACGCCGCCATCGCCATGCTGCTCGAACAGCAGAACCGGCGTCCGGGCGCACGCTATACGGTGCGTCAAGGCACGGCGCTCGGCCGCGACGGGCGCGTGCGCGTAGACTATGACGATGCGGCGAAAAAGATCTGGATTGGCGGCCACTCGGTGACAGTCGTCGACGGGAGCTGCCGGCTCGGCTAGGCGCCTGCAGCAACAGCCCGTTTCATGCAAGGTGCATCGACCACGATGCACCGCCTCGCAGCCATGCACCGCACATGGGCATCGCGCGCGCGTTGAGGCGACCCTCGCGTATACCCGGGGGACCACAGCTTCCTTAATCATTCCCCAACCAGTAATATCGAAACATCGGACGCACGACGCGTCCGGCGTGCATTGCGCGCGCGCAATGCACGTGTTCCCCCAGCCATCCGTTATTCATGCCGCCGATTCAACCGAGCGCATCCTTGCCGTTCCGGCCGCCGCATCCGCGGTGTGAGCTCACGCGCCTCCGGCGGCCGCGATGAGCACCACGCGGGGTCCGTTCTCGCGCGATTCGAGCCTGCGCAACGCGCCCGGCCCGGCCTACACGCGTCCGCGCGCGCTGCTCGCCATTCCGCTGCTCGGCGTGCTGGTGCTCGTGCTGCTGTGGGCGGTCATCTTCACGCGTCTGTCCGTCGAGAAGGAGGCGACCATGCGCGAGGCCACGGCCTCGGCGGCGATCCTCTCAGCGGCGCTCGAACAGCACACCGTCAAGGCGATCCACCAGGTCGACCAGATCACGCGCTTCGTGAAGTACGAGTTCGAAAAGTCGCCGGGCCGCTTCGATCTCGGCAGCACGGTCGAGAAGGGTGTGGTGCAGAGCGACTCGCTCGTGCAGGTGTCGATCATCGACGAGCACGGCACGCTCGTCGCCAACACGGCCGAACCGAATCCCAAGCCCATCGACCTCTCGGACCGCGAGCACTTCAAGGTGCACGAGCACGAGAACGACGACCAGCTTTATATCAGCAAGCCGGTGCTCGGCCGCGTGTCCGCCCACTGGACCCTGCAGATGACGCGCCGCCTCAATCATCCGGACGGCTCGTTCGCGGGCGTCGTCGTGGTTTCTGAGGACCCGAGCTACTTCACGAGCGACTTCTACAACAACGCCGCGATCGGCCGTGACGGCGTGATCGCCGTGATCTCGGACAGCGGCGCCGTGCTCGCGCGCCGCACGGGCAGCGCCGAGCGCGCGAACGGCACGTTCTCCGCAAGCGGCGTGTATCCCATTTCCGAGCATGTGTCGGGCACCTACGTCGACCCGATCGATCACGTCACGCGCATCGTCTCGTACCGCCATATCGATGGCTATCCGCTCGCCGTGCTGGTCGGTCTCTCGCAGGCCGAGGAATTCGCCGACTACAACCACACGCGTGACGTCTACCTGATGATGGCGACGTTCATCTCGCTCGCCATGCTCTCGTTCTTCGCCGTGGCCACGGGACTGATCGGCAAGCTGCTCGGGCGCGAGCGCGAGATGTCGCAGCTCGTGCAGTACGACCTGCTCACGGGCCTGCCCAACCGCTACGCCACGCTGCAGCGCCTGCGCCATGAAGTCTCGCAGCCGGGCAACCTCGGGCGCCTCGCCATCCTCTTCATCGACCTCGACAACTTCAAGACGGTCAACGACACGCTCGGCCACAACGCCGGCGACATCGTGCTGCAGATGAGCGCCGCGCGCCTCGCCGACGCCGTGGGCGGCGCGGGCACGCTCGCGCGTATCGGCGGCGACGAGTTCGTGGTGATCGTCAAGGGCGACGACATCGAAAAACGCGCGATCGCGCTCGCCGAAGCCACCAACGCCGCGTTCACACATCCGTTCGACGTGCGCGGCAGCGCCTTCGTGCTGCACGCGAGCACGGGCATCGCGCTCTTCGCGGTCGCGCACGAAAGCGAAATCGATCTGCTCAAGAAGGCCGACCTCGCGATGTATGCCGCGAAGGAAGCCGGACGCAACTGCTTTCGCTTCTACTCGCCGCAGCTCGCCCACCGCGCCGATCACTTGATGAAGTGGGAGCAGCAATTGCGCGTCGCGCTCGCCGAAGACCAGCTCTTTCTCGCCTATCAGCCGAAGATCGATCTGCGCCGGCGCTGCATCACGGGCTTCGAGGCGCTCGTGCGCTGGAACCATCCGCAATACGGGCTGATTCCCGCGGGCGAGTTCATTCCCGTGGCCGAATCCACGGGCCTCATCGTGCCGGTAGGCGACTTCGTGATCCGCACCGCGTGCGCGCAGCTCGCGCAGTGGCAGCAGCAGGGCTACGAGTCGCTCACGCTCGCCATCAACATCTCGGCGGTGCAGTTCTGGCGCGGCGACCTGTACGAGACCGTGGCACGCGCCATCGAGGAAACCGGCATTGCCGCGCACCGGCTCGAACTCGAGATCACCGAAACCGCGATGATGGAGTACCCGGAGCTGGTATCGGAGAAAATCTTCGCGCTCAAGCGCCTTGGCGTGCGCGTCGCGCTCGACGACTTCGGCACCGGCTATTCGTCGCTCTCCTACCTGAACCGCTTCGCCGTCGACACGCTCAAGGTCGACCGCTCGTTCGTGCAGGCCATCCCCGCCGACCGCAGCGTGTGTGTGATGGTCTCGGCGATCGTCAATCTCGCGCGCTCGCTCGGGCTCACGGTGGTCGTCGAGGGCACCGAAACCGAGGAGCAGATCGCGTGGCTCTCCGCGCTCGGCCCGATCGAGGCGCAGGGCTTCCTGTTCTCGCGCCCCGTGCCCGTGGAAGGCGTGGCCGCGCTGATCGAGCGCTTCGGCGTGTGCAGCGCGACGCAGCCGGCGGGCACGCAAGCCGCACGCGAAGAGCGCCGCAGCGAGCGGCTGAGCGACGCGCCGCAATCGCGCTGACGCAGGGACAGCGCGCAGGTTGCGCATTTTCCACGGGTTATTCAGTGAGTTGCGCGAAGCGCGTGCCTTCGCGCACAGACCCGCACGGACCTTCGCACGCATGATGCAGCCATGCAAACCCGCACCGACGAAGCGATCGCGGCGCCAATCCGCGACCACCACGAACCGCTCCTCACGCTCTTTCGCGTCGTGCTGACCGTCTCCGCGGTCTCATGGGGCGGCCTCGCACTCATGGCGCAACTCGAGCAGCACTACGTGGAGCGCGAAACGCGTCTCACGCAAACCGCGTTCTCGGATCTGGTAGCACTCGCCTGGATGGTGCCGGGGCCGGTGGGCTGCAACGTCGCGGTGCAACTCGGCCATGCGCTGCGCGGACGCGCGGGCGCCTGGGTCGCAGGCGCGGCGAGCGTGCTGCCCTTCTTCGCGCTGATGACGCTGTTCGCCATTTTCTACCGCACACCGCTCGTGCACGCGGTCGCCTCGCGTACGCTGCTCGACCATTTCAGCGTGGTGCTCGCCATGCTGATCGGCGTGACCTGGTACCGGCAAACGCGTGCGCTCGTGCGCGGCCCGCTTGAATGGGGCGTGGCGATCGCAGCCTGCGCGGCCCTCGCGCTCGCGGCGAGCGGCGCGGCCTACGTGGCGATTCTGCTCGTTGCGTTTGCCGCGGGTTGGCTCGCGAGCCCGGTGCGTTCGCAGCGGCTCGAGTTGCGCGTGACGCGGCGCGACGTGCAGTTGCTCGCCGCGCTGGCCGCGCTGATCGTCGTGTTCGCACTGCCGCTGCCGCATGCGCTCGACTCGGCGCTGCTCTGGCCGCGTCTCGCGGGCGCGGGCATGACGCTGTTCGGCGGCGGCTTTTCGGCGCTGCCCGTGTTGAAAACGCTGTTCGTCACGCCCGCGGTCGGCATCACCAACGACGACTTCACGCTGGCGTTCACGCTCTCGCCGCTTTCGCCGGGGCCGCTTCTGAACGTGGTGCCCTTCTTCGGCTATCTCGTCGATGGCTGGGTCGGCGCGCTCGTCGCCACGCTCGCGCTGTTCGTGCCGTCGGGCTGCCTCGTCGTGCTCGCGCGGCGCCACCTGCACCGCATGAAGGCGAACCTGCGCTTCGAGCACGCCATGCGCGTGCTGCGCGCCGCGACCACCGCGTTCCTCGCGATTGCCGTCTGGCATATCGCGCGGCACGTGCCGTTGCATCTGTCGTATCTGCTGACGGCCGTCTTCTCGGCGATGTGCTTCGGCAAGCTCAGGCTCCCCGCCTACGCGGTTTACGCGACGGTGGGACTCGCGTGCGGGGCGCGGCTGCTGCTGGCCTGAAGCACGCGTTCACGCAGTGATCAACGCGCCCCCGTAAAGCCGCCGAAGAACGCGCGCGCGTTGTCTTCGAGGCTTTCGAGGTGATAGCCGCCTTCCTGCACGATCACCGAAGGCAGGCCGAGCGCGCCGATCGCCGTGCCGAGCCGGCCGAAGCCTCCGGTCGTTACGGCGACCTTCGACTGCGGATCGTCCTTGTAGATGTCAAAGCCTAGCGCCAGCACGAGCGCGTCCGGCTCGAAGCGCCCAAGGACGCGCAGCGCCGCTTCCACGCGCTCGAAGAAGTCGGCTTCCGATGCGCCATGCGGCATCGGCAGATTGACGTTGTAGCCCTCGCCCGCGCCGTCGCCGCGCTCGTCCTCGTAGCCCGCCACCACGGGATAGAAGTTGGTCGGGTCGCCATGGATCGAGATATAGAGCACGTCGCTGCGGCCGTAGAAGATCTCCTGGACGCCCTGGCCGTGGTGCATGTCGGTGTCGAGGATCGCCACGCGCGCGAAGCGGCTGCGCAGCGATTGCGCCGCGATGGCCGCGTTGTTCAGATAGCAGAAGCCGCCGGCCGCGTCCGCGCGGGCATGATGGCCGGGCGGACGCGAGAGCGCATACGACTCGCGCGCGCCCTCGTTCACGCATGCGGCGGCCGCCAGCGCGCTTTGCGCCGACCAGTAGGCCGCGCGCCAGGTGTTCGCACCGATGGGGCAACTGCCGTCCGCGAGATAGCGCGCCGCCTGCGCGAGCACGCCGCGCAGCGGATTCGGCTCGCGCACGTAAATGTTCGACATCACCTCTTCGCCCCAATCCTCGGGCACGCGCTTCCATTCGGTGTGCGCTTCCTCGAGAAAACGCAGATAGTTCATGTCGTGCACGGCGGCGATGGGCGCGGTACCGAAGTCGGCGGGCGCCTGCACGTCGAAGCCGAGCGAGCGCGCCGCGGCAACCAGATGCTCGGCGCGCTGCGGCACTTCCTGCGGGGCACGCAACTGGCCGCGCGAGAAATAGGCGCGCGGATGGTGCAGCAGCTGATCGGGGTGGAACCAGGTCTTCATGTTCAGTTCTCCTCTTTACGCGTCGGCGGCAACAATCAAGCGCACGCCTGCGCGCACCGCGACGGCGTTGAGCAGCACGTTCGCGCCGGCGGTGACGTCTTCCGGCAAGGCGTCCTCGGCCTCGTTGTGCGAGAGGCCGTCCACGCAGGGAATGAACACCATCGCGGTCGGGCAGTAGCGTGCGAGGTGGATCGCGTCGTGGCCCGCACCGCTCACGATACGCTCGTGCGGATAACCGAAGCGCGCCGTTGCCTGCTCGACCAGTTCGACGCACTGCGCGTCGAACGGCGTGGCGGGGCTCGTCCAGCAATGCGCGATCTGCACGCCGAGGCCGCGCTGTGCGGCCACGTCCGCGCATAGCGCGCGCAAGTCGCGCTCCATCGCGTCGAGTTGCGCATCGTCGGGATGGCGCAGATCGACGGTGAACGTCAGGTTCGCCGCGATCGTGTTGCGCGACGCGTTCGCGATCTGCGCCTGGCCGATCGTCACCAGACCGAGCGGTGCGTAGCGCGCCATCGTGCGCTCGATCTCGAGCGACATCTGCGCCGCGCCGAACCATGCATCCTTGCGATAGCGCATTGGCGTCGTCCCCGCGTGCGCGGCCACGCCCGTGACACTCACGTCGAACCAGCGGATCGCCTGGCCGCCCGTCACGACGCCGATGGTCGTCTCGTTCGCCTCCAGAATCGGGCCCTGCTCGATATGGGCCTCGAAGTAGGCATCGACGGCCACGCCTTGCACGGCACGCGTGCCGCGCGCGCCGCAGGCGTCGAGCGCCGCGCCGAGCGTCACGCCGTCGGCGTCCGTGCGCGCCAGGGCGTCCGCCGGCGTCATCGCGCCCGCGAACACCGCCGAGCCCAGCATCGCCGGCGTGAAGCGCGCGCCCTCCTCGTTGGTCCACGAGCAGATCTCGACAGGCTTCACGGTGCGTGCGCCCGCATCGTTGAGCGCGCGCACGACTTCGAGCGCGGCGAGCACGCCGTAGACGCCGTCGAAACGGCCGCCTTCGGGCTGCGTGTCGAGGTGACTGCCCATCAGCACCGGCGCGGCCTGCGCGTCGTCGCCATCGCGGCGCGCGAACAGGTTCCCCACTTCGTCGGTCCACACCGTCATGCCCGCCTCGCGGCACCAGCGCGCGAACAGGTCACGCCCGCGCCGGTCTTCTTCGCTGAGCGCGAGGCGGCGCACGCCGCCGCCCGCCGTCGCGCCAATGCGCGCCATCTCCATGAGGCTCGCCCACAGGCGCGGGCCGTCGATCCGCAAAAGGTCTTTCATCGGTCCATCCATTTCAGTCGAACTAGTCATTCCAAGTGCGCAACATCAGCGCGCATCAACGCGTAATGAGCGCCTCGGCGGCCGCCTCGTCGAGCGCATGCTGGTGGCGGCGCGCGTCGAGCGCGACGATGCACAGCAGCGAGACGCCCGCGAGGCACGTATAGAACACGGCGAGCGGCCACCACTGCCCCACATGGCGATGCGCGAGCCACGTGCCGACGAGCGGTGTGAGGCCGCCCGCGATCGCGCCGCACACCTGGTAGGAGAGCGAAATCGCGGAGTAGCGCACGCGCGTGGGGAACACCCCGGAAACGAAGCCGGCGATCACCGAATAGAAGCTCGCCATGCAGACCACGGCGATCGCGATACCGATCACCATCGGCACGACCTTGCCGGTCTGCACGAGCACGAACATCGGATACGGCGAAAGCATCGCCGCGAGCGCCGCGCACTTGAGGAAGCGCGCGCCGCCCATGCGTTCGGCGAGCCACGCGGCGAGCGGCTGCACGAGGAACTGGATGATCGCGACCGCGAACAGACAGTCGAGAATCAGCGAGCGCGTGATGCCGACGTACTGCGTGGTGTAGGCGATCATGAACGTGTTGGTGAAGTACACGCCCGCAATGCCGATGGTATTCGCGCCGATGCACAGCAGCACGAGGCCCCACGCCGAGCGGAACACTTCGGCGACAGGCAGCTTGAGCGTGCGGCGCTGGTCCTTGAGCTTCTCGAACTCGGGCGACTCGTTCACGCCGAGGCGGATCATGATGCCGACCACGAGCAGCACCGCGGAAACGAGAAACGGCAGACGCCAGCCCCAGGAAAGAAAGTCGGCCTTGTCGAGCGACGTGACCGAGCGGAACGCGAGCAGCGAAAGAATCAGGCCGGCCGGCGAGCCCAGTTGCGCGAACGAGGCGAAGAACGTGCGGCGGCCTTCAGGCGCATGCTCGCCCGCCATCAGCACCGCGCCGCCCCACTCGCCGCCCACGGCGATGCCCTGCACCACGCGCAGCAGCACGAGCAGCACCGGCGCGAGCATTCCCACGCTCGCATACGAAGGCAGCAAGCCGACGCAGACGGTCGCGACGCCCATCATCATCAGCGTGGTCATGAGCGCCTTCTTGCGGCCGATGCGGTCGCCGAGATGGCCGAAGATCAGGCCGCCGAGCGGACGCGCGAAGAACCCGACGGCGAAGGTCGCGAACGACGCCATCGTGCTCACGAAGCGGTCTTCAGAAGGGAAATACAGCTCGCCGAACACGAGCGCGGCGGCCGTGGCGTAGATGTAGAAGTCGTACCACTCGATCATCGTGCCGATGAACGCCGCGGCGGCGGCGCGCACCGGTTGCCGGGTGCTGGGTGCTGGGTTAGCCATGCGTCGGTCTCCTTCAGGCCTCAGGCGCGTTTGGGATGCGTTTGTGTTGCATGCACGCTTTATCGCCAGCCACAAATCATTAGTCAAATTTCGCGTTATTATTCTCCACATAAATTTAACTAATACCCTTGGCGCACCCGTGCGCCGGGAGACCGTCCATGCGCGCCGACACCACCCGCTTTCTCAACGACCGTCTCGACTGGAACCTGCTGCGCACCTATCTCGCGATCATGCAGGAGCGCAGCCTGAGCCGCGCCGCCGCGCGCCTGTACGTCACGCAGCCGGCCGTGAGCCAGGCGCTCAAGCGCCTCGAAGACGCGCTCGGCCGCAAGCTCATCGAGCGCCGCGGCGCGCAGTTCGTGCCGACCGAGGCGGGCGAAGAGGTCTATCGCATCGCGAGCGACATCTACGGCACGATTTCCCAGCTCGAAACCGGGCTCGACGAGCGCACCGCCGACATCACCGGCTCGATCCGCCTGCTCACGGTGAGCCGCATCGAGTCGCGCGTGTACGACGAATTTCTCGCGGAATTCCACACGGCCTACCCGCGCATCGATCTGCAGATCGAGGTGATGCGCTCGTCGGACATCATCTCGTCGCTGCTGCAGAAGACCGCGACGGCGGGCTTGAGCCTGTGCCGCACCCCCATCGACAAGCTGGACATGCGCTGCTTCCTGCGCCAGCGCTACGCGATGTTCTGCGGCCGGCATCACCGGCTCTTCGGCCTCTCGCAGCTGACGATGGACGACCTGCTCGCCGAGAACTTCGTCTCCTTCACGAGCGACCAGATTGGCGACAGCCTGTCGCCGCTCACGGTTTTTCGCGACCAGCGCGGCTTCACGGGGCGGATCGTGGCGTCGTCACCGAGTCTGGACGAAGTGCGGCGGCTGATCTTTGCGGGCTACGGCATTGGCTGCCTGCCCGAGCATACGGTGCGGGACGATCTGGCGCGGCAGCGGCTGTGGCGGCTGCCGCCGGAGGACGGGCTCGTGGACGTCGATATCCACTTGCTGTGGCATCGCGAACGCAAGCGCAATGCGGCCGAAGAAGCGTTCTTCGACGCGATGGAACGCTGCATGCAGCGCCACGCGCTCGCGGAGCGCCTGTAGCGCGTCAGGCGCGAGCCGCGAACGTTGCAGGAGAAACGATCAGAACCCGCGCGCGAGCACGGCAACGCCGATCGTCACGATCCCGAGCACGAGATTGATGACGACGAGCCGGCGCACGGTGCCCACGGCGCGCGCGCCGTCGGGCCACTTCTGCGCCTGCACGGCGCGGCGGATGCGCGGAAACACGGCGAAGCGGATGTGGCCGAAGATCAGCATCATCAGCACGCCGAGGCCCGCCATGGCATGCAGTTGCCAGGTGGCGTGCTCGCCGCCGAACTGCATGAGCAGGAAGCCGCCGCTCAGCAGGATCACGATGACCGAGACGCCCACCCAGTTGAAGAAGCGGCCGAACACCGATTCGATGAGCGGCAGGCGCAGCTGCGGCGAGAGGTCCTCGAGCGCCGGGCGCAGACAGAAGTGCGCGAAGATCATGCCGCCCACCCAGACGGCGACGCCCAGCAGATGCAGAAAGAGCGCGACTGCGATCGCGTGGCCCATGCTTGATTTCCCTCGTAACGTGTCATTATCGGCGGCATGTCGACGGGAGTGAGTGCAACGCACTCCCGTCCCATGCCTTTGCGCGGCATTATTCCATGCCGCGCCGCGATTCGCGCCGGATATGTGTCGGCCGGAGTTGATGCTTTAGCACCTTGCGATCCGGAGTTAGCGCTTTAGCGCTTACTCCGGTCCCACGCAGAGCGCCCCCGGCCCCATGCAGAGCCGCTCTTTTACTGCGGCAACACCGGACGCATGCCTGTCACGACCTTGAGCTTCGAGTCCGGCGCGCGGCCCTTGCGTGCGCGCTTGCCGATCTGCGGGGCCAGCACCGCGCCCGCCATCAGGTCCTCGGTCGCCTTGCCGCCGCGGCCCGTGCCCACGAGCACGACGCCCGCCGCGCTGATCGCGAGCGCCTGCACGAGCTTCTCGTTGTCGTCGAGCTGCATGAGCGTGACGCCACGTCCACCGCCCGAGAGCGTCTTCATCTCGTCGAGGCCGAACACGAGCAAACGACCGCCCGACGACAGGCACGCCACCTGCAGCGCGTCGGGCAGCATCGGCATCGGCGCGAGCGGCACGCAGCCCTCGTCGATCGTCATGAACGCCTTGCCCGCCTTCACGCGGCTCACCATGTCGCCGATCTTCGCGATGAAGCCGAAGCCGTTGCTCGACGCCAGCAGCAATTGCTGTTCCGCATTCGCCGCGAAGTAATGCAGCAGATGCGTACCCGCTTCGAGTTCGATGAGCGACGTGACCGGCACGCCGTCACCGCGGCCGCCGGGCAGATTCGCAATCGACACCGAATAGACACGGCCGTTGCTGCCCCACGCGATGAGCGTGTCGGGCGTGCGGCACTGGAACGCCGCATAGAGGCCGTCGCCGGCCTTGAACGTGAAGCCTTGCGTATCGAGCCCGTGGCCCTTGAGCGCACGCACCCAGCCCTTCTGCGAGACGACGACCGTGACCGGCTCGTCCACCACGCGCGCTTCGAAGCTCGCCCGCTTTTCCTGCTGGATCAGCGTGCGGCGATCGTCGCCGTACTGTTTCGCGTCGGATTCGATTTCCTTCACGATGAGCCGCTTCATCGACGCATCGTTCGCGAGCAGTTCTTCGAGCTTCGCCTTCTCTTCGCGCAGTTCCGCGAGTTCCTTCTCGATCTTGATCTTCTCGAGCCGCGCCAACTGACGCAGACGGATTTCAAGAATGTCTTCGGCCTGGCGCTCGGAAAGCCCGAATGCGCTCATCAGCGCGCTCTTGGGCTCGTCCGACTCGCGGATGATGCGGATCACCTCGTCGATATTGAGGAAGACGATCATCCGCCCTTCGAGGATATGGATGCGGTCGTCGACCTTCGTCAGGCGATGCTGCGTGCGGCGCGTGACCGTGGCGAAGCGGAAGCCGATCCACTCGCCCAGAATCTCGCTGATGCCCTTCTGGCGCGGACGGCCATCGGCGCCGATCATCACGAGATTCAGCGAAGCATTCGATTCGAGACTCGTGTTCGCGAGCAGCGAATTGACGAACTCGGCCTGGTCGATGCGGCTCGTCTTCGGCTCGAACACGAGGCGCACGGGCGCGTCCTTGCCCGACTCATCGCGCACGGCGTCGAGCAGCGCGAGCATGGTCTGCTTGCTCTGCAGCTGCTCGGGCGTGAGCGTCTTCTTGCCGAGCTTGAGCTTCGGGTTCGTCAGTTCCTCGATCTCTTCGAGCACCTTCTGGCCCGACGTGTTCGGCGGCAGCTCGGTCACCACGAGCTGCCACTGGCCGCGCGCGAGCTCCTCGATCTTCCAGCGCGCGCGCACCTTGAGGCTGCCGCGGCCCGACTCGTAGGCCGCCGCAATTTCCGCGTCGCTCGAAATGATCTGGCCGCCGCCCGGGAAATCGGGCCCCGGCAGCCTCTCCATGATCTCCGCATGCGAAAGCTTCGGGTTGCGAATCATCGCCACCGCCGCCGACGCGACTTCGCGCAGGTTATGCGAGGGAATTTCGGTGGCGAGACCCACCGCGATGCCCGACGCGCCGTTGAGCAGCAGCATCGGCAGGCGCGCGGGCAGCGTCTTCGGCTCCTGGAACGAGCCGTCGTAGTTCGGCATGAAATCGACGGTGCCCATGTCGATTTCATCGAGCAGCAGCTTGGCGATGGGCGTCAGGCGCGCTTCGGTGTAGCGCATGGCCGCCGCGCCGTCGCCGTCGCGCGAGCCGAAATTGCCCTGGCCGTCGATGAGCGGGTAGCGCATCGAGAAGTCCTGGGCGAGACGCACGAGCGCGTCGTAGGCCGACTGGTCGCCGTGCGGGTGGTACTTGCCGAGCACGTCGCCCACCACGCGCGCCGACTTCACGGGCTTGGCGTTGTCGCCCAGGCCCATTTCGTTCATCGCGAAGAGAATGCGCCGCTGCACCGGCTTCTGGCCGTCGCAGACGTCGGGCAGCGCGCGGCCCTTCACCACGCTCACCGCGTAGTCGAGATAGGCGCGTTCCGCGTAGTGGCCGAGCGTGAGCGTGTCGCCGTTCGGGGCGTCCGCCACTTCAGCAAAGAGATCGTCCATGTTTCAATCAGTCCGTAATCGTGTGTGCGCCTGCGCGTATCAGATATCCGCTTCGACTTCGTTGCCCTTCTCTTCGAGCCACGAACGGCGCGAGGCCGCTTCGCCCTTGCCCATGAGCATCGTCATGCGCGCGACCGTGGACTCGTAGTCGAGGTCGCCGAGCGCGATGGGCGAGAGGCGCCGCGTGTCGGGGTTCATCGTCGTGTCCCAGAGCTGCTCGGCGCTCATTTCGCCCAGACCCTTGAAGCGGCTGATGGTCCATTGCGTTTCGCGCACGCCGTCCTTGCGCAGCTTGTCGAGGATCGCTTCGAGTTCGCCTTCGTCGAGCGCATAGAGCTTCTGCGCGGGCTTCTTGCCGCGCGCGGGCGCATCCACACGGAACAGCGGCGGGCGCGCCACGCACACGTGACCGCGCTCGATGAGCTGCGGGAAATGCTTGAAGAACAGCGTGAGCAGCAGCACCTGGATGTGCGAGCCGTCGACGTCGGCATCGGACAGAATGCAGATCTTGCCGTAGCGCAGATTCGAGAGATCGACCGTCTCGTCGGGGCTGTGCGGATCGACGCCGATCGCCACCGAAATGTCGTGCACTTCGTTGTTCGCGAAGAGCCGGTCGCGCTCGGTCTCCCAGGTGTTGAGCACCTTGCCGCGCAGCGGCAGGATGGCCTGGTACTCCTTGTCGCGGCCCATCTTCGCGGAACCGCCGGCCGAGTCGCCCTCCACGAGGAAGAGTTCGTTGCGCGCGATGTCGGTCGATTCGCAGTCGGTGAGCTTGCCGGGCAGCACGGCCACGCCCGAGCTCTTGCGCTTCTCGACCTTCTGGCCCGCGCGCGTGCGCGCCTGCGCCTGCTTGATGACGAGATCGGCGAGCTTCTTGCCGTGCTCGACGTGCTGGTTGAGCCACAGCTCCAGAGCGGGACGCGCGAACGACGAAACGAGCTTGACGGCGTCGCGGCTGTTCAGGCGCTCCTTGATCTGCCCCTGGAACTGCGGGTCGAGCACCTTGGCCGAGAGCACGAACGAGACGCGCGCAAAGACGTCTTCGGGCAGCAGCTTCACGCCTTTCGGCTGAAGATTGTGCAACTCGACGAAGCTCTTCACGGCCTGGAACAGACCGTCGCGCAGGCCGCTTTCATGCGTGCCGCCCGCGGGCGTCGGGATCAGGTTCACGTACGACTCGCGCGTGAGCGAGCCTTCCTCGCTCCACGCCACGACCCAGGCGGCGCCCTCGCCTTCGGCGAAGGTGTCGTCGGTGGTGCGCGCGTCGGCGTAGCGCTCGCCTTCGAACAGCGGGATCAGCAGGTCGGCGCCGCCCATGCCTTCGAGCAGATAGCCGCGCAGGCCGTCTTCATACTTCCAGCTCTGGCGCTCGCCGGTCTTCTCGATGACGAGTTCGACCTCGACGCCCGGCAGCAGCACGGCCTTCGAGCGCAGCAGACGCTGCAGTTCGCCGAGCGGCAGATTGGGCGAGTCGAAATACTTCGGATCGGCCCACGCGGTCACGCGCGTGCCGCTCTTCTTGTCGTCGCGCGCGGCGTTGCGCGTGGTGAGTTGCCTCGTGACGTTGCCGTCCGAGAAGCCGATTTCGGCGACCTTGCCGTCGCGCCAGACGGTCACGTCGAGGCGCGTGGACAGCGCATTGGTGACCGAAACGCCCACGCCGTGCAGGCCGCCCGAGAACGTATAGGCGCCGCCGGCGGCCTTGTCGAACTTGCCGCCCGCGTGCAGGCGGGTGAAGACGATCTCGACGACGGGCACCTTCTCGTCGGGGTGCAGGCCGAAGGGAATGCCGCGGCCGTCGTCCTCGACGGAGACGGAATGATCGGCGTGCAGCGTCACAGTGATGCGCTTGCCGTAGCCGCCGAGCGCTTCGTCCGAGGCGTTGTCGATGACTTCCTGGATGATGTGCAGCGGATTCTCGGTGCGCGTATACATGCCCGGCCGCTGCCGGACGGGCTCGAGGCCCTTGAGCACCTTGATCGACGCTTCGCTATAGCCAGTGTTTCCAGCGTTGGACTTCTTCGTTGACATGGTGATCCACAGGGGGTTGTCCGCGCGCTTGTCCACAGGTCCTGTGGACATCTGCGGGGAAAACGCGTTGAGCGTTCAAAAAAACCGATACGAAACAACGGGGTGAACCGGCTGCGCGCCGTGGTGGCAGGTGCGCTCGCGGCGGCGCGGTGGTTCGCGTAGTTGTTCGAATTCGCGAGGTATTGTACTGATTTGGGCTCGCACGGCAATTTGCCTGGGGGTTGGCTGGCTGAACGGATGACTACGGCCCGCCCGCCTTAAAAAAAAGCGGCCTACATCAGGCCGCTTTCTCTCGCATCACTTGCGCTTGCTCTCCAGCTCCTCCCACCGCTCCAGCGCGACGAGCAATTCCTCGTCGATCGCCGCGTAGCGCTCGGTGAGCCGCGTGCCTTCGGCCGCGTCCTTCGCGAAGATCGAGCCGTCCTCGATCTTCGCGCCGATCGTCTTCTGCTCCGTCTCCAGCGCCTCGATACGCTTGGGCAGTTCCTCGAGCTCGCGCTGCTCCTTGAATGAAAGCTTCACAGTGCGCTGCGCATTGCGCCCCGCCGCGCTCTCCTTGGGTGCGGCAGCCGCAGGCGCCGCTTCTTTCGGCGCGCGCGCCTCGGCAATCTCTTGCGCACGCGTGCTCTGCGTCTGCCAGTCCGTGAAGCCGCCCACGTACTCGCGCCAGCGCCCTTCGCCCTCGGACGCGATCACCGAAGTCACCACGTTGTCGAGGAACGCGCGATCGTGGGAGACGAGCAGCACGGTGCCGTCGTAGTCGGTGAGCAACTCTTCGAGCAGTTCGAGCGTCGGGATGTCGAGGTCGTTGGTCGGTTCGTCGAGCACGAGCACGTTCGCGGGCCGCGCAAATAAACGCGCGAGCAGCAGGCGATTGCGCTCGCCGCCCGAGAGCGACTTCACGGGCGAGCGCGCCCGTTCGGGCGCGAACAGGAAGTCGCCGAGATAGCTCATCACGTGCTTCTTCGCGCCGTTGATCTCGACCCAGTCGCTGCCGGGGCTGATGGTATCGGCGAGGCTCTTTTCCATGTCGAGTTGCGCGCGCATCTGGTCGAAGTACGCAACCTGCAGGTTCGTGCCCACGCGCACGGTGCCTTCGTCGGGCTTCAACGCGCCGAGAATCAGCTTCAGCAGCGTGGTCTTGCCCGCGCCGTTCGGACCGACGAAGCCGATCTTGTCGCCGCGCAGGACCGTCGACGAGAAGTTGTCGACGATCGTGCGGCCGCCATAGCGCTTGGTCACGTCCGTGAGTTCGGCGACGATCTTGCCGGACTTCTCGCCCTGCGCGACGTCGAGCTTCACGTTGCCCTGGACGTTGCGGCGCTCGGCGCGGTCGTTGCGCATCTGCACGAGGCGCGCGATGCGCCCCACGCTGCGCGTGCGCCGCGCTTCCACGCCCTTGCGGATCCACACTTCTTCCTGCGCGAGCAGCTTGTCGAACTTCTCGTTCTCCACGCGCTCGACTTCGAGCTGCTGGGCCTTGCGCTCCTGATACTGCGAGAAGTTGCCCGGATACGAGAGCAGCTTGCCGCGATCGAGTTCGACGATGCGCGTGGCCACGCGGTCGAGAAACGCGCGGTCGTGGGTGATGAAGAGCAGGCTCGAACGCTGCGCCACGAGCAGTTCTTCCAGCCAGCGGATGCCGTCGAAGTCGAGGTGGTTGGTCGGTTCGTCGAGCAGCAGGATATCGGGCTGCACGACGAGCGCGCGCGCAAGCGCCACGCGCTTTTGCATACCGCCCGAGAGCGCGCCCACGCGGGCGTCGCCTTCGAGGCCGATCTGCGCGAGCGTCGTCGAAACGCGCGTGCGCCAGCTCCAGGCATCGGCGTGATCGAGCGACGATTGCAGCGTGTTCATGCGCGCGAGCAGCGCGTCGTGTCCGGCACCTTCGGGCGTGTCCGCGAGCTGGTGCGCGACCGTGTCGTATTCGTCGAGCAGCGCGCGCACGTCGGCAAGTCCCGAGGCGACGGTGTCGAACACCGTGGCGTCGGCGTCGAAGTCGGGCTCCTGCGGCACGTAGACGGTCGAAAGCTCCTGCTGGCGCGTGACGAGGCCGTCGTCGGGCCTGGCGAGATCGGCGACGATCGTGAGCAGCGACGACTTGCCCGCGCCGTTGCGGCCGATCAGCCCGACGCGCTCGCCGGCTTCGAGCGAAAAGTCCGCGTGGTCGAGCAGCGCGACGTGGCCGAACGCCAGTTGCGCGTCTGTGATGGTGTAAAGCGACATGGATGGAAAGCGATGCGTGCGGTGGACCTGAAGGGGGCATTGTACCGGGCCGCGCAGGTCGGGCCTCCGCGTTTGGCTGCCCCATGGCGCGGCGGCACGCGAGCCGTTTTCCGGTAACATCGCGGGTCGCCCGCCCTGCCCTGCCTTGTAGTTAAAGGGCCGCATGACGGGCCACGCATCGAATCGACTAAACGAAGGACACGCTGTGAGCGAAGTAATCGAATACAAGAGTTGGGTCTGCCTGATCTGCGGGTGGATCTACAACGAGGAAGAAGGCCTGCCCGACGAAGGCATCGCCGCCGGCACGCGCTTTGCGGATATTCCCGACGACTGGCGCTGTCCGCTGTGCGACGTGGGCAAGGCGGAATTCGCCGTCGTCGAGTTCTGATTGCGACGACTCTGCCGGAGCTGAAGGGCGTCATTTTCGCGCCCGAACGCGTTTGCTATACTCTTGGCCCTGCGCCGCGATATCGCTCGGACCTGCAAGGCCGAACTGCTTCGCACGCCGCTCCGCGCCATGACGGGTCACTTGGGAAACATGGCGATCGAACGGAGCCATGCTCGACCTCGCGCTCCCTGTAGTTCAATGGATAGAACAAGTGCCTCCTAAGCGCTAGATGCAGGTTCGATTCCTGCCAGGGGGACCAGCCGCCCGGCCACCACGCCGGGCCGCGCAGGCCGGGCCGCGAAGTCCGCAACCGGTTCGCAGATCCCCGTCCCGTCTCTTTCGCGCACTCGCGCCCCCTCTTTCCCGAGCAGGTTTTCCATGGACATCAACAAGCAAGTCGCCGCCCTCACCGCCTCCGAACTGCAGACGGCAGGAGCCAGTCAGGCCACCGCCATCGCCGTGAGCGTGCTGCTGCGCCACCTCAATTCGCCCGAACTCGCCCGCCAGCTGGGCGCGGCGTTCGAGAACCACCAGGCCGTCATGCTGCAGACGCCCTGGCCCGAGCAGATGCTGAACTCGTTCGAAGCGACGCGGCGTTTCTTCGAAAGCGCGGCCCAGGTACAAGGCGCGACGCCGCCCGCTGCCGAATAAACGGAATCCGACCGGTGTTAGTTAGGGGAAAATACCGAGTTAAATCCCCCTAAAGTAGGGAAAAATAGTGCCGTAAAGTCCTTCATGGACTCCACGCGTCCCCTCCCCGCCGGTCATATGATGTCGACCCTCATCGATCAGGATATCGCGCACATTCGCCGCGTGATGCCACTGTCACTCGCCGGCGACTTCGGCGGGCCGATTCTCCCCGCGCTCTACTGGCGCCAGCGCCTGCACCGTCTGCTCGACACCGGTCACGTGAACAAGGGGCAGCTGTGTGAAATCGACAGCCTGCTGCTGATCCTCGACCTGCACGAGCTGAACGCCGCCTCGGCCTCCGCGGCTCTTGCGAAGCAGGCAAACGCCGGCCCGTAACACTCCTGACTTCTCCTTGAAATCGACGCTCGCGCGTGCAGGCATTCGCCTGCGCGGCGCTCGTCTGCGCACGCACATCGGGAATTCCTGGTGCCGCGGGTCGACCATCGGTCATAATGTCCGCAAAAATACCCTAACGAGGACTCCGTGCTCACGGCCGAACCGAGAGACCTGCTCCAGCAGGCACGCAAGCGTTTCACGCAACAGCAGATCGCCACACACGTCGGCCGCGACGTGAAGACCGTGCGGCGCTGGGAAAAGGGCGAGACGCCCTGCCCCGCGATGCTCGAAGCCGCACTGCGCGAACTGCTGCAAGGCGGCGCTCACGCCCATGGCACGGCGGCGCGCTTTCGCTTCATCGACCTGTTCGCCGGCATCGGCGGCATCCGCAAGGGGTTCGAGGCACACGGCGGCGAGTGCGTCTTCACGAGCGAGTGGAACCCGTTCTCGCGCAAGACCTATCTGGAAAACTACGGCGAAGATCATCCGTTCATCGGCGACATTACGGCCGTGGACGCCGCCGACGTGCCCGATCACGACGTCCTGCTCGCGGGCTTTCCGTGCCAGCCGTTCTCGATCGCGGGCGTGAGCAAGAAGAATGCGCTTGGCCGTCCGCACGGCTTTGCCTGCACCACGCAGGGCACGTTGTTCTTCGACGTCGCGCGCATCATCGCCGAGAAGCGGCCCGCCGCATTCCTGCTCGAGAACGTGAAGAACCTGGTCTCGCACGACCGCGGCCGCACGTTCGACGTGATCCTCCAGGTGCTGCGCGACGAGCTCGGCTACGACGTGCACTACCGCGTGATCGACGGCAGCCATTTCACGCCACAGCATCGCGAACGCATCATCATCGTCGGTTTTCGCGAGCCGGCGGCGTTCTCGTGGGACGCGCTCGCGCTGCCGGAAGAAGGCCCGCGGCTCGCCTCGATCCTGCACCGCACCGACGGCTGCGAGCCGCAGCTGCCGTGGGACGGCGAGCGCTTCTTCGATCACGGCGCGCGCCGCGTGCAGCCGAAGTACACGCTCACGCCGGGGCTCTGGGCCTATCTGCAGCAATACGCCGAGAAGCATCGCGCCGCCGGCAACGGCTTCGGCTACGGCCTCGCGTTTCCCGGCAGCGTCACGCGCACGCTTTCTGCGCGCTACCACAAGGACGGCTCGGAGATCCTCGTCTATCAAGGCGAAGGATTGCGCCCGCGCCGCCTCACGCCGCGCGAGTGTGCGCGGCTGATGGGCCTGCCCGACACCTTCCGCATTCCGGTGAGCGACACTCAGGCGTACCGCCAGTTCGGCAACAGCGTGGTGATGCCGGTGATGCGCGAAGTCGCGCGCACGATGATGCCGCACCTCGATGCGCTGCTGGCCGGACAGCACGCAGCACCGCGTGCAGACGCGCCGACGGTTCCCGAGGTTGCGCACACAACGCGCACCACGCGCACCACGCGCACGGCCCGCACGTCGCGCGCTACGCGCAACGCGGCGACGGCCACGGCGGGAGGCCGCTGACCGGCGCGCGCCGCGGCCAACCGAAGCGAGGCGACAGACGATGGTGGACGTCGTCGATACCGCGACCCGCAGCCGGATGATGTCCGGCATCCGCGGACGCAACACGAAGCCCGAGAAGCTGATCCGCAGTCTGCTGCACCGGCGCGGCTTCCGCTTTCGCCTGAACGTGCGCGAGCTGCCGGGCCGGCCCGACATCGTGCTGCCGCGCCGGCGCGCCGTCGTGTTCGTGCACGGCTGCTTCTGGCACGGCCACAACTGCGCCCTCTTCAAGTGGCCGCAAACGCGCCCCGAGTTCTGGCGCGAGAAGATCGCGCGCAACCGTCTGAACGACGCCAGGGCGCTCGCCGCGCTCGCCGCCCAGGGCTGGCGCGTGGCGGTGATCTGGGAATGCGCGTTGCGTGGCGCGCAGCACGATCCGCAGGCGGTCGTCGAGCAGCTGGCCGCGTGGCTCGAAGACGAATCGTCGGCCTGGTTCGAGGCGCGTTCGTAACGATCCCTCACCGGGCGTCACGCGAAGCATGACCGCAAGCCGATGCGCCGCGCATCTCACGCTGCGAGGCTGGCCCTGCCTGCAGAGCCCGCAGTGATAAACTCGATTGAGCGGCTGCGCACCCACCTTCACGCGTCACACGTGCTGGCGCAACCGTCCCACGACCCCAAGCGAAGGAGACACCCGATGGCTGATTTCCGACTTTGGTCCGATGACTTTCCCAGCAACGGTTTCATGCCGAAGGCGCAGGAGTTCGACGACCGGGCCTTCGGTGTCGACGGCGACAACGTCTCGCCCGCGCTGCAGTGGGACGATCCACCTGCCGATACGCAAAGCTTCGCGCTCACCGTCTACGATCCGGACGCGCCCACGGGCAGCGGCTTCTGGCACTGGGTCGTGGTCAACATTTCGCCCGACGTGCGCTCGCTCGCCCGCAACGCCGGCAAGGCCGACGGCAGCCTGCTCCCGCAGGGCGCGGTGCAGGTGCGCAACGACTACGGCACGGTCGGCTTCGGCGGCGCGGCGCCCCCACGCGGCGACAAACCCCATCGCTACATCTTCCGCGTGCATGCGCTCAAGGCGGCGCAACTGCCCGTCACGCCGGAAACGACGAACGCGGTGGTGCGCTTCATGACGCATCTGAACGAGGTGGATTCGACCACCTATGTCGGGCTCTATGAATTGAAATAAGCCGCCAGAGCACACCAGAAAACAACATCCAGCCGGCGGCGCACGTCCATCGCGCGCCGCCTCTCCCGTCGATGCCCACGCTTTCCGAACTCTCCGCCGCTTCCACCGCCGACATCGAAAACGGCCTGCCCTTCCCACAGCGCTACTACGCGATCCTCGTGGTCGCGCTCGGCATCACGCTCGCCGTGCTCGACGGCGCGATCGCCAACGTCGCGTTGCCGACCATCGCGCGGCACCTCCACGCGAGCGCGGCAAGCTCGATCTGGATCGTCAACGCGTATCAGCTTTCGGTGACCATCTCGCTCTTGCCGCTCGCCTCGCTCGGCGACCGCATCGGCTACAAGCGCGTGTATCTGGCCGGCATGGTGCTGTTCACCGTCGCGTCGCTCGGCTGCGCGCTGGCGAGCACGCTGCCCGAACTCGCGTTCGCACGCATGCTGCAGGGCTTCGGCGGCGCGGGGATCATGAGCGTGAACACCGCGCTCGTGCGCATGATCTATCCGCGCGCGCAGCTTGGTCGCGGCGTCGCCATCAACGCGATGGTCGTCGCGATCGCCTCGGCGGTCGGACCGACGCTGGCCTCGGGCGTGCTCGCCATCGCGACGTGGCCCTGGCTCTTCGCGATCAACGTGCCGATCGGCGTCGCCGCGCTCATGCTGGGTATGCGCGCGCTGCCCGTGAACGAGCGGCACCCCGCGCCCTACGACTATCTGAGCGCCGTGCTCAACGCCATCGTGTTCGGCCTCCTGATCTTTGCCGTCGACGGCCTCGGCCACGGCGAGAGCAATCGCCTCGTCGCGCTCGAATTCGTGCTCGCGATCGTGATCGGCTGGTTCTTCGTGCGCCGCCAGCTCACGCAGGCCGCGCCGCTCTTGCCCGTCGATCTGCTCGCCAACCCCGTGTTCGCGCTGTCGATCAGCACCTCGGTCTGCTCGTTCTGCGCGCAAATGCTCGCGTTCGTCGCGCTGCCCTTCATGCTGCAGGAGACCTTCGGTTTCTCGCAGGTCGACACGGGCCTGCTCATGACGCCCTGGCCGCTCGTCATCGTCGGCGCCGCGCCGCTCTCGGGCGCGCTCTCCGACCGCTATCCGGCGGGCATGCTCGGCGGCATCGGACTCGCGCTGTTCGCGCTCGGCCTGCTCTCGCTCGCCACGCTCGGCGCGCATCCGGCGGTGTTCGATATCTGCTGGCGCATGGCCTTGTGCGGCGCGGGCTTCGGCGTGTTCCAGTCGCCCAACAACCGGCAGATCCTCTCCTCCGCGCCGCGCGAGCGCAGCGGCGGCGCGAGCGGCATGCTCGGCACCGCGCGCCTCACCGGGCAAACGCTCGGCGCGGCGCTCGTGGCGCTGATCTTCGGCGTTGCGCCGCAACACGGGCCGACCATGGCGCTGTACGTGGCGACGGCCTTCGCCGCCGTCGCGGCGGTGGTGAGCCTGCTGCGCCTGATGCCGGGCACCGCGGCGCACACGTCGGGCTAAGCGCGGCCTAACCCTGCGCGCGCGCAGGCACTAACATGGATTCAGGGCGGGCCGCATTCGCGGCCGCGCCCGGCGAGTCAACCTGCCGGACCCGGCAAAGGGGGCTTCCCATGTCACTGATCGTCGCTGGTCGGTTCACGACCTTTCCCGCCGCCGAAGCCGCCGCCGAAAAGCTGTACGCGGGCGGCTTCCTCGAAGAAGACGTCAACCTGTTCTTCGTCAATCCGCGCGGCCAGCATGCGCGCCACAGCGTCCAGGGGACGGCCATGGGCGCGCCGCCCACGGTCGCCGCCGTGCATCCGCATCACACCCGCAATATCACCGCAGGCGCCGTGGCGGGCGCCGTGGTGGGCGTGGTGATTTTCAGCGCGTTCTCGGCTGCGCTGCCTTCGGTCGTGATCGCGGCCGGCGTGGGCGCCTGGATCGGGGCGCGCATCGGCGCGAGCGTGGGGGCGAAAGCCGCTGCGCAGCAAATGTCCGTGCACCACGAGCGGGTGCATCGCGAAACGCGCAGCGACGGCGTGCTGCTCTCGGTGCACGTCTGCTACGAGAACCAGGATCTCGCCGCGCAGTTGCTGCGCGACGGCGGCGCCGCCGATATCGAGTGCGCCTCGGGCCAATGGCACGACGGACACTGGGCCGATTTCGATCCGACCCGCCCGCCGATGCCGTTCGCCGCGCCGAGCGGCCAGCGCGTCTGAGCGCACGCGCACCGCGTATCGCCAGGCATCGCCGGGTATCGATTACGCGGACGCAAAAAAAAGCGGCGGCCCGAAGGCCGCCGCGCGAATCCAGTTGCGTCGAAAGTGCCTCGCTACGCGCGCGCCGCACGCTGCGCCTGTTCGGGCGCGCTCGCTTGCACGGCAGCTTTCCCCGCTGGCGCGGCGTTGCGCGCCCTGGCCGTGACTGAAGCGGCCGTCGCGACGCTGCGCAGGTCGGCGAGGAACGTATCGCGCCACACCGAAAGATTGTTCTCGCGCAGCGACGCCATCATGTCGTTGTAGCGCGAGACGCGCTCGGCGTGCGGCATCGAGAGCGCGCGCTCGAGCGCCTCGGCCGTCTGGTTCAGGTCGTACGGATTCACGACCAGCGCGCCCGGCAGCTGTTCGGCTGCACCCGCGAACTGCGAAAGCACCAGCACGCCGGGATCGTCGGGATTCTGCGACGCCACGTATTCCTTCGCCACGAGGTTCATGCCGTCGCGCAGCGGCGCAACGTAGCCCACCTGCGCCTCGCGGAACAGCGCCATCAGCAGGTTGCGCTCGTACTTGCGGTTCAGGTACTGGATCGGCGTCCAGTCGAGCTGCGCGAAACGGCCGTTGATCCGACCCGCTTCGCCTTCGAGATTGCGGCGGATCGTCTGGTAGGTCTGCACGTCGGAGCGCGTCGGCGGCGCGATCTGCAGGAGCGAGACGCGGCCATGCCAGCCCGGCCCGTTCTGCAGCAGGCGCTCGAACGCCTGGAAGCGCTCGGCGAGCCCCTTCGAATAGTCGAGCCGGTCCACGCTCATGATCAGCTTGCGTCCGCGCATGGCTTCGCGCAGGCTGCGCACGGCCTTGCGGTCGGCGAACTGCGACGAGGCTTTGGCAATCGCGTCCGGATAGATGCCGATGGGGTACGCGCCGACCTTCAGGAAGCGGTCCCACGCGTGGACCATGCCGTCGTCGCTCGCGGTGCCATGGCCGCCGCGCTCGACGTAGTCGAGGAAGGCCTGGCGGTCGGCGTCGGTCTGGAAGCCGACCACGTCGTAGTGGCACATGAACTTCATGAGTTCTTCGTGCGGCGGCACCGAGCGCATGACTTCGGGCACCGGCAGCGGAATGTGCAGGAAGAAGCCGATCGGGTTCTTCACCCCGAGATCGCGCAGGCAGCGCGCGAACGGAATCAGGTGATAGTCGTGCACCCAGATGATGTCGTCGGGCTCGATGAGCGGCTGCAACTGGCGCGCGAGCGACACGTTCACGCGCAGGTAGCCGCCGTACTCCTGGCGCTCGTAGCGCGCGAGGTCGTTGCGGTAGTGGAACGTCGGCCAGAGCGTCGTATTCGAGAAGCCCTTGTAGTACTGGTCATAGTCACGCCGGGTGAGACCCACCGTCGCGTAGGTGACGCTGCCCTGCTGCTCGATGACCGGTGCGGATGGCTCCGCGACGGTTTCGCCGCTCCACCCGAACCACACACCGCCGGTTTCCTTGAGCGCGTCCAATACGCCGACTGCGAGCCCGCCCGCTGCGGGACGGCCCTCCTGGGTCGGCGCAACGCGATTCGATACCACGATCAGTCTGCCCATTGCGGCTCTACCTCCTGTTTCGTTGGGTCCGAAGACGATGCTTCCGGTACGTACGCAAGACGCGTGCCGGCTCGGCAGGGTCTGGAGCAAAAATCTTTTCTCACAAACGATGGCGCGAGCAAATTCCGCGCGGCAAGCACGCGAGAACGGAATAGCCCGGTGAACTGTCAGGCCAGGAAACCGGCCTGCCAACAGCGCGCGGTGAGATGCGGTTCGAAGCGGATCAGGCGTCCTGTTCGGAGCCGAGGTCGCGCTGGTACTCGATGCCCTCAGCCCGCGCCCCGCCTTGGTTGTGCTCGCCGTCGGGCGGCACGCCAGGCGCGGCGCGATTCTGGCCCGCGGGGTCCGGCGCGTTCGACGGTTGCGGACTGCTTTTCTCTTGCGAATCGCGCGGGCCACGCTTGCCCGTGTAACGTGCGGAGCGGCGCAAGGCAGGATGTCTCATGTCGATGCCTCCAGCGGGAAGGCGGCCACGCGGCCGTGGCGCTTTTTTATAGTCTAGGGTTCGCCGCGTGAATTCGCCGGTAAAAATGGTGGCGCCTTTGTAACTAGTACATAAAAGCATCACGATCAGCGGATCACTTCTCGAGGCCGTGCGAGCAGATGCTCACGTGGCGGGCAATACGCCAGGCGAGAGATGAAATCGAGAGGAGACCGAAGGGTCGAATGGATACACCGTATGCGGCACTTCACCCGGTTGCGCCGGCGGATCGCCGATGGGCGGCACGTCCGGCTCGCCGGGTTGATCCGGTGGCGGTTCGTCGGGCTGCGGGGTATGCGCGAGCCAGGGCTTCACGCGGACGGCATCACTGGTTTTGCAGCTCGGCATCTTTCGCTCCTCATCATGGACGCGAAACTCACACTGCAAGCGTCGTACCGCCCGCGCGAACGCGCCTGGGCGGGCGCGCTCGCACATGCCGCTCAGGCGCCGGCTACGCGCGCGGGCGCATCGCCCTTGCCGGCGCTTTCGTTGCCGTACTCCACAAGACGGTTATAGAGCGTCTTCAGGCTGATGCCGAGGATTTCCGCCGCACGCGTCTTCACGCCGCCGCACTGCTCGAGCGTCGCGAGGATGAGCTGGCGATCGGCATCGGCGAGCGAAGTGCCGAACGGGATCGTCACCGCCGTGCCCGCGATCGGTTTCGAAAGTGAGATCTGCAGCGGCACCGTGGCCGTGAAATCGCCGTCGTTGCCCGACATGATGTGCGCGCGCTGCACGTAGTTCTTCAGCTCGCGCACGTTGCCCGGCCACGGGTACGCGGCCAGCATGTCGCGCACCGCCGCGGGAAACTGCTTTTTCGTGCCGTGACGCTCGTTGAGCTCGTCGAGGAACGCCTGGGCGAGCAGCTCGACGTCCTTGCCGCGCTCGCGCAGCGGCGGCAGGCTGATCGGAAACACGTTGAGGCGGTGGTACAGGTCCAGACGCAGCTTGCCTTCGGCGACGGCCTGCTCGGGGTCGCGGTTGGTCGCCGCGATCAGGCGCACGTCGGTCTCGATTTCCTTGGTCGTGCCCACGCGCATGAACATGCCGGTTTCGAGCACGCGCAGCAGCTTCACCTGCAGCTCGATCGGCATTTCGGTGATTTCGTCGAGGAACAGCGTGCCGCCGTTCGCGCGCTCGAAATAGCCCTTGTGCTGCCGGTCGGCGCCCGTGAACGAGCCGCGCTCGTGACCGAACATCTCGGACTCGATCAGGTTCGGCGAGATCGCGCCGCAGTTCACCGCGAGGAATTCGTGCTTGCGGCGCAGGCTCAACTGGTGGATGGTCTGCGCGGCCACTTCCTTGCCGGTGCCCGATTCGCCCACCAGCATGACCGAGGCGGGCGTCGGCGCGACGCGGCTGATCTGGTCGTAGACTTCCTGCATGGTCGGCGAATTGCCGAGCATCAGGCCGAAGCGCCCCATGCGGCGCAACTCGCCGCGCAGCGTGCCGATTTCGGCCTTGAGGTCGCCCGCGCGCGGCAGGCGGTTCAGGATCGCCTTCACGCGCTGGAGGTTGATCGGCTTGACCAGGTAATCGATCGCGCCGGATTTGAGCGCATCGACGGCCGTCTCGACCGTCGCGTGCCCGGTGATGACCACGAGTTCCACGCCCGAGCGCGGGTCGAGATCCTCGAAAAGGTCGGTGCCACTGCCGTCGGGCAGCTTCAGATCAGTGAAGACCACGTCCGGCATCTGCCGCACGAGCTGGATGCGCGCCTCGCGCAGGTCGCCTGCCTGCGCGGTGGTGAGCCCGTCGTCGCTCACCACGGCCGCCAGCGCCTCGCGGGTTTCCGCATCGTCATCGACAATCAATACATGTGGCATCGCGTCTCGTCAGCCTTGATAGGTGAATGGCTCCAAAGCGCGAGCGCCGCGCCCTTCGCAGGCGTGCCGGACAACGTTGCCCGGCACCGCGGAAGTCGCGACGCACGTGATTGCGCTGCAGTGGAGTACGAAACGGTCGGACGCACGCCCAAGGCGGCAAAAGCCTGAATATGCGCGGTTTTGCTACAACTGAGCAACAATACCGTCAACCGCGGGCCGCCCGAACCTCGATTGTTGTTGATATGACTATTATAGACTCATTCGAGACAAGCGGGCACGGCTCTCGCGTGGCCCCGGCCACGCCGCTTTCTAGCTGTGTGGAAACGGCCACGGCATGCCGGCAGCCCCATTCGCGCCGTTCACGCCCTTCGTCATCCGGCTCTTCGCGCCATGTGCCGGCGCGTCCGGGGCCCCCCCGGCCATGGCCATTTCCGGGCCCAGTCCGTTGTTGTCCGTGGTATCGGCAAGCGAGCCGCCTTCGCCCTCCCAGCGGCTCAGATCGCGATAAAAAGTTTGCCGTTGCATGTGATGACGCTGCGAGAAACGCCAGGCCAGCATGCCCGCCATGGCGCCAAGCGCGCCGACGGTCACCAGGGTTCCTACCAAACCGCTGCGGTTCTTCGACATATCGCTTTCTCCCAGATACGCCTCGTCAAAGACGGAAGACGCGAGTTGACTCGAATGACATCGCCCGGGGCGTGGTCGATGCGCTGCCCCTGTTCATGCAGACGGCGCGGGGCTCCTCAAGTTCCGCAGCAGGATGCGTGCCACACTCGCTCGCGGTGTGCCCGGACAGGTCCATTGCCCTGTCAGGCGCGGCAGTGGTTAAATGTTTACGCGAAAACGAGATGCCAACCTCGCAGACGCAAACCTCGCGGCCGTCGGAGCGGCAAGTTCCGCACCTGTCCTGGACGGCCAGCCCCGGATCGCAGGGCCGGTTCGCCGATACGCGCAGAAGCACGCCGATGTGCGCAGAAGCGAACGCCCCGCACTACCTTTGCAGGACGAACATCCCTATGGCGTCAATCGAGCCGGGCTCGCCCGCCGCCACCAAACGCAACAGCGAAAACAATGGAAATACCGCAGCGGACGCGGATGCGCGCGTCGCGGGATTGCAGTCGTACGGTCTGCTGTACGGCTCGTCGGCCGTCATGCTGGATCTTTATGCGCAGATCGACCGCGTGGCCGTAACCGAGGCGACGGCGCTCATCGTCGGCGAATCGGGCACGGGCAAGGAGCTGATCGCCCGCGCGATTCACGCGCACAGCGAACGCCGCGACGGTCCGTTCATCGCGGTCAACTGCGGTGCGATTCCCGACGAGCTGATCGAGGCCGAGTTGTTCGGTCACGAAAAAGGCAGCTTCACGGGCGCCGTGCAGGCCCGCGACGGTCACTTCGAGCACGCGCGCGGCGGCACGCTGTTCCTCGATGAAATCACCGAGATGTCGCTGCTGCATCAGGTGAAGCTGCTGCGCGCGCTCGAAACCGGCGAGTACTTTCCGGTGGGCGGCAACGAAGCGATTCGCGGCGACGTGCGCATCATCGCCGCCACCAACCGCGACCCCGTGACGGCCGTGAAGGAAAACTGCCTGCGCGAGGATCTGATGTACCGGCTCGCGGTGTTTCCGCTGCGCGCGCCGCCGCTGCGCGAACGTGAACGCGACCGCGAACTGCTCGCGCAGCATTTCCTCACCGAGCTGAACGACCAGGAAGGCACGCAAAAGGCGTTCAGCAAGCGTGCGCTCGAAACCGTGCGCAACTGGTCGTGGCCCGGCAACGTGCGCGAGCTGAAGAACGCCGTGTACCGCGCATTCATCCTCGCCGAAAAGGTCGTGGAGATCGCGCATCCGCAGTTGGTGCCGCGCGTGAAGAAGCCCGTCACCCAGGGCGACGCCATGAGCGTCTGGATCGGCACGCCGCTTGCCGATGCGCAGAAGCAGATCATTCTCGGCACGCTCAAGTATTGCGGCGGCGACAAGCGTCTCGCGGCGCGCACGCTCGGCGTGAGCCTCAAGACGCTCTACAACCGGCTCGGCAGCTACGGCGCCGACGATGGCGAAAGCGAAGCACCCGCCGACCCGGACACGAACGAAGCCTGATTCCCCTCCCCGCCTGATCGCGGCACGCTCGTTGCGCGGCGAGGCGGGAGCCGCGCGGCAGTCCGATCAAAGGTCGGCCTGCCGTGCACGCCCTTTTGCAATTTCTTGCACTTTACCTATCCCCGTAAGCAATCCCGTGCTGCACAATCCGCAGCACGTCAAGTCAGCAAAACATGCTGGATATCCGCGCAACGCGGCGCTATCCGGCTAGCGGCAGGGAATCATCATGCAAGAACGAAGTGCTCGGGCGCGCGTTGCGCCATCGGTGTCGGTCGCGGTCATGGAAACGATCGCCGGCGTGCCCCCGCTCCCTTGCGCTCATCCTCGCTGGCGACGCGTCATGTCGCTCACGCTGCTCGCCACGGTGGCGAGCCTCGCGTGCTCGGCCTGCAGCTCGCTCTACTCCGAAGGCGCACAAACCGGCGCCGGTATCGCCGGCGCGGCGGTCGCCTCGAAAGTGACGAGCAACGCGGCTGTGGCGACCGGCATCGGCCTCGGCGCCGTGGCCGCGGCGAAGGCCGGCGTGCAGTACTCCGAGCGCGTCGTCCACACCAACACCCAGAACAGCATCGCCCACGCGGCGGGCCCGCTCGCAGTCGGCGCGGTCGCGCCATGGTCGATCACGCACTCGTTCCCGATCGAGGACGACGAGCATGGCCGCGTCACGGTGAGCCGCACGATCAGCAACGGCGCGCTCGACTGCAAGGAGATCGTCTTCTCCGTCGATCACGAGGCCACGAAGGACAAGCCCGCCTCGAGCGCGTTCTTCGTCGCATCGGTGTGCCGCGACGGCGACAACTGGAAGTGGGCCTCGGCCGAACCCGCCACCGCCCGCTGGGGTGCGCTGCAATGAACGGCATGAACGCGCGCGCGAAGCGCGCACGGCACGCTGCAACGGACTCGTCGAAGGCTCGCCCCGTGAAGCTCATCGCGCTGGCCGCACTCTGTGCGGGCGTCGCGCTCGCGGCGAGCGGCTGCTCGTCGATCGGCGCGGCGAGCGGCGCCGCGGCGGCCGCGGCCACGGGCATCGTCACGGCGAATCCTGCCGTGGGCATTGGCGTGGGCATTGCCGTGCAGGCGGCCACCGACGAAGCCGTCGGCCGTTTCATGAAGAGCATGCACGCGGACCAGCAGGCGCTGATCGCCGAGACGGCCGGCCGCCTGCCCGTGGGCGGCATGGACATCTGGCGCATCAAGCACGATTTGCCCGTGGAGAACGGCCACGGCCAGGTGCGCGTGACGCGCGCGTTCGCCAACGCCCTCACGCTCTGCAAGGACTTCGTGTTCTCGGTGCAGGACGGCGAGAAAGCCGACGCGCCCGAGCAGTGGTTCACCGCGAGCGCCTGTCAGGACCAGTCGGGCTGGAAGTGGGCCACAGCCGAACCTGCGGTGGAGCGCTGGGGCACGCTGCAATAACACGTCTTGTCCGCAAACGAAAAACGGTCGCCGGGTGAACGCACCCCGCGACCGTTTTTTATGTCCGACGAACCGTGTGTCGCTCAGGACTCCACGTCCTCGAGGCTGAAGATTTCCGACTGGTCGTTGTACGAGAAGATCTCGCCATAACGGCCCCAGTCGATCACGGTGTCGAGCGTCTCTTCGGCGGCGCCGTCGGAGAGAAAGTCCTCCAGTTCCTGCTCGAAACGCACGCGCGGCGCGCGATGGCCCGGGCGCTCGTTGAGCACCTTCTTGATTCGCGCCGCGAGCGGCACGTGGCGCAGCAGATGCTCGGCGAACATCATCTTGCGCTCCTGCGTGCCGAACTCCGCGAACACGCGCGCGGGCGGCGTGAGCAGCACGTCGCCTTCGCGCACGTCGGCGAAACCGAGGTTCTGCAGCACTTCCGCGATCGGGAACAGGTCGTCCACTTCCAGATGCAGCGAGCGTGCGATCTCCGGCATGTCGGCGCGGCCGTGATACGGCGCCATCGCGAGCGTTTCGATCAGACCGGCCATCAGGTTGGTCGACACGCGCGGCAGCCAGCTGCCGAGTTCGAGGCCCTTCCTGGTGGTTTCGCCGGTCTGGCGCGCGGTCATCTTCGCGTAGATGTCGTCCACGAGCTTGCGGAACGCCGGGTCGAGACGGTTGCGCGGATGCTTGAACGGCACCTTGATCTCGGCCACCACGCGGCCCGGATTCGACGACAACACGAGGATGCGGTCGCACATGAACACCGCTTCCTCGATGTTGTGCGTGACGATCAGCACCGACTTGATCGGCAGGCGGCCTTGCGTCCACAGGTCGAGCAGGTCGGTACGCAGCGTTTCGGCGGTCAGCACGTCGAGCGCGGAAAACGGCTCGTCCATGAGCATCAGCATCGGGTCGACCACGAGCGCGCGCGCGAAGCCCACGCGCTGGCGCATGCCGCCCGAAAGCTCGCGCGGATAGGCGTTTTCGAAGCCGTCCAGACCGATCAGGTCGATGGCGGCCAGCGCCCGTTCGCGCCGCTCGCGCGCGCCCACGCCCTGCGCTTCGAGGCCCGCTTCCACGTTCTGCAGCACGGTGAGCCACGGGAACAGCGCGAAAGTCTGGAACACCATCGCCACGCCTTCGGCCGGCCCTTCGAGCGGCTTGCCGCGCCAGGTGACGTCGCCCGACGTGGGCGAGATCAGGCCCGCGATGATGCGCAGCAGCGTGGACTTGCCCGAGCCCGAGCGACCCAGCAGACCGACGATCTCGCCCTCGCGCAGCTGGAGGTTGGCGTCGTCGAGCACGAGCAGTTCGCCCTGGGTCTTGTTGAAGCCCCGGCACACGTCCTTCACGTTCAGAATTTCTTCGCCGAGGCGCGGCGGGTTCGGGGCCGTCTGCACATCGCCGTGCGCGGCGCTCAGCGTCTTGGGGTTTTGCATCGCGTTACCTTCGATCATTCGTTGTTCGATCAGTCGTCGATCAGTCGAGCCGCAGACGGGACTCGGCATACGTGTACATCGGGCGCCACAGGAGGCGGTTGAACAGCGTGACGAAGAGCGACATCACGGCAATGCCGAGAATGATCTTCGGGTAATCGCCGGCCGCCGTCGTCTGCGCAATGTAGGCGCCCAGACCGTGCGCGGCGACCTTCGTGTCGCCCCACTGCACGAACTCCGCGACGATACTCGCGTTCCACGCGCCGCCCGAAGCGGTGATGGCGCCCGTCACGTAGTACGGGAAAATACCCGGCAGCATAGCCTGACGCCACCACTGCCAGCCACGAATGCGGAAGTTCTTCGCCGCTTCCTTGTAGTCGTTCGGATAGGCGCTGGCCCCCGCGATCACGTTGAACAGGATATACCACTGCGTGCCGAGGACGATCAGCGGCGACAGCCAGATGTCAGGGTTGAGGTGAAAGCGCACGATCACGATCACGAACACCGGGAACAGCAGGTTCGCCGGGAACGCCGCGAGGAACTGCGCAAGCGGCTGCACCTTCTCGGCGATCGCCGGACGCAGGCCGATCAGCACGCCGAGCGGTACCCAGATCACCGAAGCGATGGCGATCAGCAAGATCACGCGAAAGAGCGTGATGAAGCCGAGGCCGAGCACGTGCCACACTTCGTCGAGCGTCACACCCGTGCGTACGAAGCTCACCACGCGCCACACCACGAACACAGTCAAGGCGATCACGAGCACGGCCCACACGGCGTCGCCGATGCGTGCGCGCAAGCCGGGGCGGCCGCGCGCCACGGGCGCGGCGAACGTCACGTTCGGAAACGACGGCAGCTTGATCGGCATGCGCGCCGCCTTGGCGAAGAGCCAGCCGAGCGGCACGAGCAGTTGATGAATGAGATGGGTGCGGCGAATCAGGTCGAGCAGCCACGATTCGGGCGCGTCGCCCGAGCTCGTGTTCTCCATGCGGAACTTGTCGGCCCACGCCACGAGCGGGCGGAACAGGAACTGGTCGTAGGCGAGAATCACCACGACCATCGCGAGGATCACCCAGCCCACGGCATGCAGGTTCTTTTCCGCGATCGCCTGGGCCAGATACGCGCCGACACCCGGCAGCGTGATCGTGTTGTTGCCCACCGTGATCGCTTCGGAGGCCACCACGAAGAACCAGCCGCCCGACATCGACATCATCATGTTCCAGATGAGACCCGGCATCGAGAACGGCACTTCGAGCTTCCAGAAGCGCTGCCATGCGGTCAGGTGGAACCCGCGCGAGACTTCATCCAGATCGCGCGGCACCGTGCGCAGAGACTGGTAGAAGCTGAAGGTCATGTTCCAGGCCTGGCTCGTAAAGATCGCGAAGATCGCCGCGAGTTCGGCACCGAGCACGCGCGAGGGAAAGAGCGCGAGAAAGAACGTGACCGTGAACGAGATGTAGCCGAGCACCGGCACCGACTGCAGGATGTCGAGAATCGGCACGAGCACCTGGCCCGCGCGACGGCTCTTCGCCGCGAGCGTGCCGTAGACGAGCGTGAAGATGAGCGACGCCACCATCGCCGCGAGCATGCGCAGCGTGGTGCGCATGGCGTACTCGGGCAGGTTCGCGGGATCGAGCGAGATGGGCTGCGCCTTCAAGGTGGCGATGGGCGCCATCGTTTCGTGAAAGCCCACGGCCGCCATCGCAATCAGGCCGATCATCAGCGGGAACGCCACGAAGTCCCAGCGGTTCGGCAGCACGCGCCACGCCGAGGCGTTGGCCGTGCGGTTCAGGTTGAAGCTGAACTCCATTCAGACGCCCTCCGCACCGGGTTTCAGAAAGGCGGACGACATGGCGTCCGTGCCGCCGGGCAGACATTGCTCAAGCTGCGGGGATGGCGGATCGATAAAGGCAAGGCGCATGGACTCAGAATTTCGTTGGCGTTGATGACACGGCGACGATGCCGCGGTGGTATACACCGCCCGCGCCGCAGTTGCGGCTGGCAACTGGCGGCTGGACTTGCCTCGACTGAAACGGCACGACACTACTACAACCTTGATGACACTCACAACCGCGTCCGGTACGCCGTGAAAGCCAGACTACACGGGCTTTCGCGGCGCTTTCGCCGGCCTTCTGGAGAGCTTCCAGAACGCGCCGCGCGCGGCTTGTGCACGTCATCGTGATGACGCATCGATGACGCCTTGATGACACAGCAACGCCGCGTCTGCCTCCGTTCCTGCCTCATTCGGGCCGCCAACGCCAGTGGGCGTCGCTTGCGCGCCACACGCTGGCACGTGCGTGAACGGCGCTCGCGAAGCCGCGCCAACCGCGTCTGCGCTACCTCGACCTCGCTCATCGCCGCGTATCGCCGCGCTGACGGCATGCGCCTTGCATGTTAGCGATCCACGCTCGCGCCGCCGTCCGCTCGCGCCGCCTCGCAACGCCGCGCTGACGCTTCGAGAGCGGGCTCGCCAGCCCCGTTCGAGGGGTAAAATCGACACGCTCCGTCAGTGGCGCTCCGACGCCCAGGGGCGCCGATCCCCACGCCTCAATACCACTCACGGACCAGAAGGCCGATGAACAGGAGACTCTTGCGTCAGGCAGCCGGGCCCCTCGGGGTCGTGGTGGTCGCGCTCGTCTGCTGGGCGGCGGCCGACTGGCTCGCGGACCGCATGGTCCGCCAGGAGTTCGAGGCCGCGCTCGCCGCACAACGCCAGGTGATGCGCTCGGTCGTGGACAACATGGCCGAAATGATCGCCAGCGACCTCGCCATGTCGCGCGCCATTCCGGCGACGATGGCCGAAACGCGCGTCGTGCAGCAGGCGCTTACCGGGGCCGCGCATTATGCCGCGTCGAGCGATTCGACGGAACTGGCGCGGCGCAAGGAGTTGCAAGGCGTGCCGGCGCTCGCCGGGGTCGACCGCTTCCTCCACGACGCCCAGGGCTTCTCCGGGCTCGATGCGATCTGGCTCGTCAACGCGAACGGCATCTGCATCGCGTCGAGCAATGCGCTCGAAAAAATCTCCTACGTCGGCGTGGACATGCGTCCGCGCGCGTATCTGAACGACACGCTGCTCGGGGCGTTTTCCGAAGCCTACGGCGTGGGCACGGCAAGCGGCGAGCCCGGCATTTTCGTCGCAGCGCCCGCCTATGACGACGGCCTGCTGGTCGGCGCCGTGGTCGCGAAGGTCAGCATCGCCCGGCTGCGCCACTGGGTGACCCACCCGGGCACCTTCGTCGCGGACAACAATGGCGTCATCATCATGGCCCATGACAGCGCACTCGAAGGACGCGCCTTGCCTGGCTCGCACGTCGCCGAAATGAATGCGTTGGACCGCGTGAACACCTATCTGCGCGAGCACTTCGCGCCGCTCGAGTTGCGCCCGGCATCGAAAACCGCGTTGCGCGAGGCGCCGTGGATCCCGCGCGCTGACGCCGCGCAGATGATCGCCTTGCCGGGCCAGCGCGCGCCAGCCCTCTACGAACAGCGCGGCGGCTTGAACTCCGGGCTCTCGGCGCATCTCGTGGATCCGGTCAACGCATGGTCCGAGCTGATCGCGAACCATCAGCGCGACCGGCTCCTCAGTTTCCTCACGCTCGCGGGCACCGCGGCGCTCGCGGCGGTGATCTCGGTCTCGTGGGTACGCGAGCGGCGCCTGCATCACGCGAGCCGCGATCTCGCCGGGCAGTTGCAGGCCGCGAACGCGCTGCTCGCCGCCGAGGCGCGCCACGACGCCCTGACCGGCGCGCTCTCGCGGCGCTACTTCCTCGACCTGCTGCGCCGCGAGATCGACGCGGCCTACGAGGCAGGCCAACCGCTGTGCATGGCGATTGCCGACCTCGACTACTTCAAGCAGATCAACGACCGCTTCGGCCACCCGGCGGGCGACCGCGCGCTCCAGCATTTCGTGGAGACCTGCCGCGCCGAACTGCGCGCCGACGACGCCGTCGGCCGTCTGGGCGGCGAGGAGTTCGGCATCCTGCTGCCCGCGACCTCGCTAGCCACGGGGCTCATCGTGCTCGATCGCCTGCGCGAGCAGGTTGGCAAACGCATGTGCGTGGAATTGCCCGAGGAAGCGAGCGTGAGCGTGAGCATCGGCGTGACCGAACTTGCGGCCTCGCAGGATCAGCCCGAGCGTCTGATGAGCCGCGCCGATCTCGCGCTCTACATGGCGAAGGCGGCCGGGCGCGACCGTTGCGAGGCCATGACGGCCGAGGGCGTCGTGCCGCCGCGCGCCGCGGCGCCGACCTGGTGAGTGCGCAACGAGCTTGCGCAAACCATCACACGAGGGATGCCCGTACCAGGCTGCGGGGCTCGCCCGGCTCAACCGGCGAGGCGCGGTATCATGGGATGAACGGTGCGCGCCAGTCCATACGGTGCGCACGAGTCAAACCGCGCCACTTCGGTGTTCCGCACAAATCTGGAGGCATGCATGAAGGGAAATCTGGTCATTGTCTGCCGCGATCAGGATGCGCTCGCGTTCGACCAGTTGATGGTCGAGTACGGCGCGTTCCAGACGCGCCTGTCATCGACCGCGTGGTACCTGAAACTCGACGCCACGCCCGAGCTGATTCAGGAAGAGATTCTTGCCCGCCTCGGCAAGTACACCACGCACTACATCTTCGAGGCCGACACCGTGACCTACAACACGGTGGACAACGAGGCCGCCGCCGCGCTCGACACGCTCTTCACGGCCTGAGCGGCTGCGCCCGACCTGACGTGGCTTAGCCTGGCTTATCCTGGCGTCGCTCTGGCGGCGCCTTCGGGCCGAACGTCCGGTTCCTGCCTGGTCAATACCAGCTCAGTACCACGTCGAGCCCATGCGGCCATGCCCCGCCTCTTCGGCGCGGGCTTCCGCCAGACCCATTCCCACGCGATTTACCAGATCTGCGCCGCTTCGGTGACGGTGCGCTCCACCACGTCGAACGCAAACGTCATGCGCACCGCGAGCCCGCCGCTCTCGCCGTTGCCGATCGAGAGCTCGCCGCCCGCGCGGCGCACGAGCCGCTCGACGATCGCGAGGCCCAGGCCGCTGTGCCCGTTGCCGCCGCGCGCCGGGTCGAGGCGCACGAACGGCCGGCTCGCCTGCGTCAGTTCCTGGTCGGGGATGCCCTTGCCGTGGTCGCGCACGGTGAGCGAGAAACCCGTCGGGCCGCGCTCGCTCTCGATCACGACGGGCGGTGCGCCATACGCATGCGCGTTGTCGAGCAGGTTCGAGACCACGCGCTCGAGCGTGGCCGCGGGCAGACGAAACTCCGGCCCCGCGCGCAGACGCGTTTCGATCGTGATCGTCTCGCCGCTCGCCGTGCGATGGTTGCGCACGATGCGCTCGCACTGATCGTCGACCTCGACGGGCTCGCTGCGATCGGCGCCGTCGTGCGCAAACACGAGGAACTGATCGACGATGTGCGCCATCGACTCGACGTCGCGCACCACGCCGTCGCGCACCTTTTGCTCGTCCATCATTTCGGCGCGCAGGCGCAGCCGGGCAAGCGGCGTCTTGAGATCGTGCGCGACGCCCGCCAGCATGACGGCGCGGTCTTTCTCCGTGCGCTCGACTTCCTTGACCATCTGGTTAAAGCCCAGCGTGAGCTGACGCAGCTCGCGCGGCCCGCGTTCGGGCACGGGCGGCACGGGCTCGCCGCGGCCAAAGCGCCCCACCGCCTGGGCGAGCGCGCTCAGCGGCTGCTGCAGCATCCACGCGGCCACGAGCGCGGCGATCACGGCGGTGGCGAAAATGGTGATGACCCAGGGCAGAAACTTGTCGAGCGGCCGCATGATGCGCAGCGGCTGGCCCGGCAGCACGATCCAGCGAGCGTCCTGCGGCCCGCGCACCCAGAGCGTGGGCGGCCCGCCGGGCGGCCCGACGCGCACGTCGGTGCCGGGCGGCATGCGGTCGCGCACTTCGTCGATGAAACGGCGCAGCGGCTCGGGCATGCGGTCGGTGACCGGCGGCACGGCAGGACTCGCCGGATCGACGAGTTGCACGCGCGAAGGCAGCGGCTGGTCGGGCTCGCGCTCGACGTGCTGGCGCACCGCGTCGACGAGGAAGGTCGCTTCCTCGACGGCGTAGCGCGTTTGCATCTGATTGTGTTCGACGCGCATGAGCGTGAACCAGGCGACGTGCGACACCAGCAGAACGCCGATGAAGATGACCGCGAGGCGCCCGAACAGCGAATCAACCGGCCGGCGCATGGTTGCCCTGCTCTCCGTCGGGAACGAACACGTAGCCGCGCCCGCGTACGGTCTGAATGAAGCGCGGCGTGGACGGGTCGCTTTCGAGAATGCGCCGCAGACGCCACACCTGCACGTCGATGCCGCGGTCGGTGCCGTCGTACTCGGGACCGTGCAGCAACTCCAGCAGGCGCTCGCGCGTGAGCGTACGCATGGGGTGGTTCACGAAAATCTTCAGGAGCGCGAACTCGCTGCCCGACAGCATGATCGGCTTGCCTTCCTGCTGCAGCGTGCGCGACTGGAAGTCGAGCGTGAAGCGGCCGAACGCGTACGGCTCGCGCTGCTCGGGCGCCGCGGCCGAAGGCATCGTGCGGCGCCGGCGCAGCACCGCCTGCACGCGCGCGAGCAGCTCGCGCGGGTTGAACGGCTTGCCGAGGTAGTCGTCCGCGCCGAGTTCGAGGCCGACGATGCGATCCACGTCGTCTGCGCGCGCCGTCAGCATGATCACGGGGATGTCGTCGCCGGCCGCGCGCAGCTTGCGCAGCGCGGTCAGGCCGTCCACGCCCGGCATCATCAGGTCGAGCACGATCAGGTCCGGGCGCTCGCGCTCGAGCCGCCGCTCCAGCGAGCCGGCGTCGTGCAGCACCGAGACTTCCATGCCCTGGCGCGCGAGATAGTCGCGCAGGAGGTCGCGTAGTTCGAGGTCGTCGTCGACGACAAGGATTTGAGTAGCCATGGGATGAAGTGTAACGCGCGCGCACGGGCCGTTTGCTTACAGCTCTTCCAGCTGGGTTACGAGGTGTTACCGCGAAAGGCGCGTGTAATGTTGCGTAATCTCGGCGGCCCGCCGCGTAACACGCGCTGCCTGCCGGGTCGATACGCTAGGGACACCGGTTGCGAGCGCCACCACTTTCCGGAAAGCGCCGCGCCAGACCGGATAAAACCCTCATGGATTTGTCAGGAGCATCACCATGTACAAGACGACTTCGCGCCTTCTCGCCATCGCTGCTGCCTCGCTCGCGCTCACCGTGGGCGCCACCGCCGCCAACGCCCAGACCCCGCCGCCCCCCGGCGGCCCCGGCATGATGCACGGCGGTCCGGGCATGCACGGCGACTTCATGCTCGGCTTCAAGAAGCTGCACGACAAGCTGAACCTGAACGCCGCGCAGGAAAAGCAATGGCAGGCCGCGCTCGACACGATGAAGCAGAACGGCCAGGCCATGCGCAAGAATCATGAACAGATGAAGCAGCAGTTCGATTCGATGAAGAACCAGCCGATCCTCGACCTGAACGCCATGCACACGGCGCACGAGCAGGTCGAGCAGCAGAACCAGCAGCTGCGCGAGCAAACCACGCAAGCGTGGCTCGCCTTCTACAACGGCCTGAACGACCAGCAGAAGACGACCGTGAGCACGGCGATCAAGGAACGCTTCGCGAAGATGGAGCAGCGCCACGAGCAGATGCGCGAGCGCTGGGAGCAGCACCACAAGGGCGGCGCTTCGGCACCGGCTGCACAGCAGTAATCGCGTAACACGCGCAAAAGCGCGACAAAGCGCCGCGGGGATTCGCACCCCGCGGCGCTTTTTTCATGGCGCGGGCGGTTGCCGGCCGCTGCCGGTCAAAGGCTCAGGCGAGATCGAACAGCAGCACTTCGGCCGCTGCGCCCCTCGCGAGCGCGACGCCCGCCTCGGCCTCGATCATCGCGGCATCGCCGGCTTCGAGGCGCTGGCCGTTCACGTCCAGCGCACCGCGCGCCACATGCAGATAGACGCGCCGCCCGGCCGGCACCGCATACTCGACGCGCTCCTCGCCGTCGACGAGCGCCGCGTAGATCGAGGCATCCGACTGCACGGTCACCGAGCCGTCGCGCCCGTCTGGCGAGGCGACGAGGCGCAGCCGCCCGCGCTTGTCGGCGTCGTCGAAGCGCTTTTCCTCGTAGCCGGGCGCGCCGCCGCGCTCGCGCGGCAGCAGCCAGATCTGCAGCAGGTGCGCTTCCTCTTCCTTCGAGCCGTTGAACTCGCTGTGCATCACGCCGGTGCCGGCGCTCATGCGCTGCACGTCGCCGGGGCGGATGGTCGAGCCGTTGCCCATGCTGTCACGGTGTGCGAGCGCGCCGGAAAGCACATAGGTCACGATCTCCATGTCGCGATGGCCGTGCGCGCCGAAGCCCTGGCCGCCCGCGATGCGGTCGTCGTTGAGCACCCGCAGCGCACCGTAGTGCATGTGCGCTTCGTCGAAATAGTCGGCAAACGAAAAGCTGTGGTACGAGTCGAGCCAGCCGTGGTTGGCATGGCCGCGTTCGTCGGCGCGTCGGATAGTCAGCATGGCAATCTCCGGTCAATCATGTCGATGTCCGAAGGTAAGGGCGGCGGCCCACTTGCACAATCCGCAGCGGCGCACCGCATCGTTTCACCAGCAACATCAATGCGCTGCGCTGCCGACGTCGCCCTGCGTCAGACCCGCACGCCCCCCGGCTTCGGGTAAAATACCGCGCTTTTCGGCCGGCGTGAGCCCTGATGGCCCCGGGGTGGACACCCCGTGGCGATTATCCGCCCCGCCAGCACGCGCTGCCGCAGGGGCCGGAGTGCGTCGCGCTTTCCGACCCGCATTTTTGATCACCTAGAATGGCGGCCAACGGCCACGAGCCGGTCCGCCTTGCGTCGGCCGCGCGCCCCTACCGCGCCGCGCCGCCCGTATCAGTCGTGCATGGGACGGAGTCAGTGCTAAAAAAAGCACTCGCTCCGGCTCGACAGGAGAATGATGAAGAAGTTTGCAGTGTGCGTGGCGCTCGCCCTGATCGCAGGCAGTGCCGCCGCCAAAGAGTGGAAAACCGTGCGCATCGGCGTGGACGCCAGCTATGCGCCGTTCGAATCCAAAGCGCCGAACGGACAGATCGTCGGCTTCGATGTCGACCTCACGAAAGCCCTGTGCGCGCGCATGAACGTGAAGTGTGTCTGGGTCGAAAACGACCTCGACGGCATCATCCCGGCGCTCAAGGCTCGCAAGTTCGACGCGATCGTATCGTCGCTGACCATCACGCCGCAGCGCGCCCAGCAGATCGACTACTCCGCGAAGATGTTCGATGCGCCCGCACGCATGCTCGCGCGCACGGGCTCGCCGCTTCTGCCCACGTCGGCTTCGCTCAAGGGCAAGAACGTGGGCGTCGAGCAGGGCTCGACCCAGGAAGCGTACGCGAAGGCGCACTGGGCGCCGCAGGGCGTGAACGTGATCTCGTACCAGAATCAGGATCAGGTCTACCAGGATCTGATCGCCGGGCGCCTCGACGCCACGCTGCAAGACGAGGTCCAGGCGGATTTCGGCTTCCTGAAAACGCCGCGCGGCAAGGGCTTCGCGTGGGCGGGCCCGGAAGTGGAAGACCCGGCGACGATCGGCGACGGCACCGCCATCGGCCTGCGCAAGGACGACGCCGAACTCAAAGCGAAGTTCAACACGGCGCTGGCCGCGATTCATGCGGACGGCACGTTCGACAGGATCGCGAAGCAGTACTTCGACTTCGATATCTACAAAGGCAAGTGAACGGGAACGCACACGCAGGTAAATAAACAACGAGACACCCACCGCTCGCGCCTCGCGCCACGACACATTAAAGCCCCGGGGGCTCCCCGATAGACCGCCACCGGGCTTCGTATACAGTCACAGGCGCGCTCACGAGCGCAATCGCATCGGCCCGCGCGCGACCAGGCTAAAAACCGCGCGGCCATGACCGGATTTGAACCGCGGCAGACAGCCGCGCCTTTCGCGGTGTGAGAAACGCACCGTCAAGGACTCGCCCATGTTTCTTCAAGGCTACGGCCCGCTGATCCTCGCCGGCACCTGGCAGACCGTCAAGCTCGCCGTGCTGTCGCTCGCGCTCTCGTTCGTGCTCGGGCTGATCGGCGCGGCGGCCAAGCTCTCCAAAAACCGCCTCGCGCACGGCGCGGGCACGCTCTACACCACGCTCATTCGCGGCGTGCCCGATCTCGTGCTCATGCTGCTGCTCTTCTACAGCATCCAGATCTGGCTGAACAACCTCACCGACATGCTCGGCTGGGATCAGATAGACATCGATCCGTTCCTCGCGGGCGTGGTCGTGCTGGGCTTCATCTACGGTGCGTACTTCACCGAGACGTTCCGCGGTGCGTTCCTCGCGGTGCCGCGCGGCCAGCTCGAAGCGGGCCACGCGTACGGCATGACGGGCTGGCAGGTGTTCACGCGCATCATGTTCCCGCAGATGATGCGCTTCGCGCTCCCCGGTATCGGCAACAACTGGCAGGTGCTCGTGAAGTCCACGGCGCTCGTCTCGATCATCGGCCTCGCCGACGTCGTGAAGGCAAGCCAGGACGCTGGCAAGGGCACGCTGCGTTTCTTCTTCTTCACGCTGCTCGCCGGCGCGATCTATCTCGTCATCACCACGGTCTCCAACTTCGTGCTGATGTATCTCGACAAGCGCTACTCCACCGGTGTGCGCAAGGCGGATCTCTGAATCGCGCGAGGCCAAGACCATGCAAGACTTCGTCCAACTGATCCAGCAATACTGGCGCAACTACCTCTTCTCCGACGGCTACCATTTCAGCGGCGTGGCCATCACGTTATGGCTGCTCGTCATCTCGATCGGACTCGGCTTCTGCCTCTCGGTGCCGCTCGCCGTGGCCCGCGTGTCGAAGAGGAAGTGGCTCGCCGGGCTCGTGTGGCTCTACACCTACATCTTCCGCGGCACGCCGCTCTATGTGCAGTTGCTGCTGTGCTATACGGGCCTCTACAGCCTCGAGATCGTGCGCAACCACGAGCTCACGAGCGCGTTCTTCAGGAGCGGCATGAACTGCACGCTGCTGGCGTTCACGCTCAACACCTGCGCGTACACCACCGAAATCTTCGCGGGCGCGATCAAGGCGACGCCCTACGGCGAGATCGAGGCCGCGCGCGCGTACGGCATGTCGCAATTCACGCTGTACCGCCGCGTGATCCTGCCTTCGGCGCTGCGCCGCGCCCTGCCCTACTACAGCAACGAAGTCATTCTGATGCTGCACGCGACGACCGTGGCCTTCACGGCAACCGTGCCGGACATCCTGAAGATCGCGCGCGACGTGAACTCGGCAACGTATCAGTCGTTCGGCGCGTTCGGCATCGCCGCACTCCTGTACCTGATCATTTCTTTCACGCTCGTGTGGCTGTTCCGCCGCGCGGAGCGCCGCTGGCTCGCGTACCTGCGACCGCAAGGCAAGTGAGCCCGCGAGGGCGTGTTTAAAGGTCAATTGATGAATTCCCAGAAGCAGAAGCTGTTCGTCGACTCCATCCACAAGAAGTACGGCGACAACGAAGTCCTCAAGGGCGTGTCCCTGAAAGCCAATGCAGGCGACGTGATCAGCGTGATCGGCTCGTCCGGATCGGGCAAGAGCACGATGCTGCGTTGCATCAATTTCCTCGAGCAGCCCAACGAAGGGCGCATCGTGGTGGACGGCGAGGAAGTCGCCACGCGCGCGGACAAGCGCACGGGCGCCCTGCACCCCGCCGACGCAAAGCAACTCCAGCGCGTGCGCACCAAGCTCGCCATGGTGTTCCAGCACTTCAACCTGTGGTCGCACATGTCGGTGCTCGAGAACGTGATCGAGGCGCCCGTGCACGTGCTGGGCTTGCCGCGCAAGGAAGCCGAAGAGCGCGCACGCACCTATCTGGAGAAGGTCGGTCTCGCGCCGCGCGTGGAGAAGCAATACCCCTCGCACCTCTCGGGCGGTCAGCAGCAGCGCGTCGCGATTGCCCGCGCGCTCGCCATGCACCCCGACGTCATGCTGTTCGACGAGCCCACCTCGGCGCTCGACCCCGAACTCGTGGGTGAAGTGCTCAAGGTCATGCAGAAACTCGCCGAGGAAGGCCGCACGATGATCGTGGTCACCCACGAAATGGGTTTCGCGCGCAACGTTTCGAACCACGTCATGTTCCTGCACAAGGGACTCGTGGAAGAGGAAGGCCAGCCGGCCGAGGTCTTCGCCAATCCGAAGAGCGAGCGCCTGCGCCAGTTCCTTTCAGGCAGCCTCAAGTAAGACGACTCACTGGGTCGCGGCCTTTCGGCCATGTAGTAAAAGTAGTTTTACAAGGCGCTTACAGCGCCTTTTCTTTTTGGGACGTTCGTCCTCGAAAAGCCGTCCGTTTAGCCGCAAAAACGGCGTTTTTCGCATTACTCCTTGTGAAATCCCTCGTCAATAGTGGCAATCCTGAACTCAGCCATTCAACTGACGTGAGTCCCTTGTCCCGCAAGCTTTTCGACCTGTTTGTAGTATCTCTCTGACCACCATCCAGGAAGACCATATTGCAATTTGACGACATCCCGGGGTGCGAGCACGAATTAGTTCGCCAGCGCGGACCTTTTTTGCTAAATTAGTAACCAAAGTAGCAAAACAAAGTTCATTAAAAGTAGTTTCACTTCAAAAAGAACGGGAGATGCCAGTCAACCAGGGGACCTGCAAGACGACCCAGCGCGGGTCATGCAGCGGCACCAGCCCGTACGCCGGTCCTCGGGGTAATTCTCCCTCACGCGACGATTTCTGTTCGCAGCGCCGCCAAGCGCACGGACGTCTTTCGCAGTACTAAGGTTGACTCTTTGACAGGGTATGGAGGAGAAGATGAAGAAAGCTTTGCTCGCCGCAGCATTGATGTCGGCTGGCGTGATCGCGCATGCACAAAGCAGCGTCACGCTCTATGGCCGCCTCGACATGGGTGTGGCGTATATGAACGGCATTGGTGCCGGCAGCGGCGCGAATGGTCAAGCCACCCACGGCTCCAGCCAGGTTCAGCTCGAAAGCGGCTACTGGGGCACCAGCCTCTGGGGCATGAAGGGCGTTGAAGACATCGGTGGCGGCAACAAGGTTCTGTTCCACCTGGAAGGCAGCTTCAGCACCGCGAACGGCTCGCTCGGCTCGGCCGGCTCGCTCTGGAATCGCTGGGCGACTATCGGTGTAGCGAACGACCAGTTCGGTACGCTGCTGGCTGGCCGCATGCTGTTCATCTCCAACGGCATTTGGGACTTCGACCCGTTCGGTCAGTCGAACTGGTCGTCGGCTTCGATGGTCCGTGGCCGCAACTGGCCGCAATCGAGCAACAACATTTCGTACCAGTCGCCGAACTGGTACGGCTTTGACGTGTACGGCCAGTACGCGTTCTCGAACGCGACGAACTGGAACGGCAACAACACGACGCCGTCGGGTCGCGAAGCTGGCCTGCAACTGACCTACACGAGCTCGTTGTTCCAGATCCGCGGCCTGTATGACGAAATCCGCAATCCGAACAATGGTCAGCTCGGCGGCCTGTACAACGCGCTGGACGGCAGCACGAAGACGCCGCTCTCCACCTCGCAAGGTAACGGCAACGGCGTATTCGCTTACTCGCGCGATTACATGGCCATGTTCAACCTGTTCCTCGGCGCGTTCAAGGTTCAGGGCGGCTACGAAGCCATCCGTTCGTCGGGCATGAATCCGGGCATCATCGGCCAGCCGACCACGCTCGACCACGAGTGGGGCGGTGTGACGTGGCAAATGACGCCGGCTGCAGCCCTGATCGCAGCGGTCTACCACGTCAACGCGAACAACGGCGGCGGCAACGCCACGCTGTACACGATCGGCGGCTCGTACAACCTGTCCAAGCGCACGCTGCTTGACATCCAGGCAGGCACGGTGCAGAACAGCAAGACGGCCAACTTCGGCCTGAACGCCAACAACTTCGGTACGGCTGCAAGCACGGGCAACCCGGTTCCGGGCCACAGCCAGGTTGGCGTGTACGCAGGTATCCAGCACTCGTTCTAATTCGAAGCGAGTGTAGAAAGAACAGCTACATCGACGTTTTCACGCTGCTGCGAGAGGCGCGTATCGGTGCGATGTCCGAAAGGGTATCGCACCGTTTTTTATTCTGGGGACGGGCCGCGCAAGCGGCGCCGTCCCCTTTTCTATGGGTGCTTCCGGTGCTTCGAAGGCGCGCGGCCTCAGACCGCCGCTTCGTTTTCCTCGCCCGTGCGGATGCGGATCACGCGCTCCACGTCGGTCACGAAGATCTTGCCGTCGCCGATCTTGCCGGTGCGCGCCGCGCCGATGATCGCGTCGATCACCTGGTCGGCCTGGGCGCTCGCGACCACCACCTCGATCTTCACCTTCGGCAGAAAGTCGACCACGTACTCGGCGCCGCGGTAAAGCTCCGTATGGCCCTTCTGGCGGCCGAAGCCCTTGACCTCGGTGACGGTCAGGCCCGTGAGGCCCACTTCGGCGAGCGCCTCGCGCACTTCGTCGAGCTTGAACGGTTTGATCACGGCAGTAATGCGTTTCATGGCGAACCTCGTCTCGTTATCGGATTTGTCGAAAATTTCGGAACATATCGGGATTCTACGCTGTGCGGCCGGGGCTCACGCCGAGGGCTTGCCCGCAGGCGCCGCGCTCGCCCCGCCCGCTTCGTCGGGTACGCGCTCCAGATCGGCGAGCCAGACCACCGACTCCGAATCGCTGGGCGCGCGCCAGTCGCCGCGCGGCGAGAGCGAGCCGCCCGAGCCGACCTTCGGCGCATTCGGAATGCAGGTGCGCTTGAACTGGCTCTGGCGGAAGAAGCGGTCGAGGAAAATACGCAGATTGCGCTTGATCGACGCGAGATCGTACTGATTGCGCGCGACCTTCGCGTTCTCGGGCCACGCGCCCGCTTCGCGGTCACCCCACGCGTGGCGCGCGAGGAACGCGACCTTCGAAGGCGCGAAGCCAAAGCGCAGCGTGTAGTAGAGGTTGAAGTCCTGCAATTCGTACGGGCCGATCGTGCTTTCGGTTTTCTGCCCGGGCGCGCCATCGGACTTGCCGGGGATCAGCTCCGGGCTGATGTCGGTGGCGAGAATCGCTTCGAGCACGTCGCGCCCGCTCTCCCCGTTCTGGCCAATCTGGCCCGTTTCGGCCACCCAGCGCACGAGGTGCGTGATGAGCGTTTTCGGCACACTCGCATTCACGTTGTAGTGCGACATGTGATCGCCCACACCATACGTGCACCAGCCGAGCGCGAGCTCGGAGAGATCGCCCGTGCCGATCACGATCGCGTGGTTGAAGTTGGCGAGGCGGAACAGGTGATTCGTACGCTCGCCGGCCTGCACGTTTTCAAAAGTGATGTCGTAGGTTTCCTTGCCTTCCGAATACGGATGGCCGAGGTCTTCGAGCATCTGCATGCAGCTTTGGCGAATGTCGATTTCGCGCGCCGTGCAGCCCACCAGCGCCATCAGTTCGCGCGCCTGGCGCAGCGTGCGCTCGCTCGTGGCGAACCCGGGCATGGTGTACGCGAGGATGTTCGCGCGCGGCAGCCCGAGGCGATCCATCGCCTTCGCGCAGACGAGCAGCGCATGCGTGGAGTCGAGGCCGCCCGAGACGCCAATCACCACCTTCTTGATGCCCGCCTGCGAAAGCCGCTGCACGAGCGCCTGCACCTGGATGTTGTAGACCTCGTTGCAGCGCTCGTCGCGCCGCTTCGGATCGGCCGGCACATAGGGGAAGCGCTCCACGCGGCGCGAAAGCGCGAGCGCATCGCGCTGCCATGCGCCCTCGCCGGCCAGCTCGCATGAAATCACGCGGAACTTCGCGACTTCATCGGCGTGGCGCCGGACCGAATCGCCGAACGTGGTCTGGCGGATGCGCTCCTGCTGCAGCCGCGCGAGATCGACATCGGCGAAGATGAGGTGCGAGTCGTCGGAGAAGCGCTCCGACTGCGCGAGCAGTTCGCCGTTTTCGCACACGAGCGCGTGGCCGTCCCAGGCCATGTCGGTGGTCGATTCGCCCTTGCCCGCCGAGGTGTACAGATACGCGGCGAGACAGCGCGCCGACTGTTGCGAGACCAGCTGCTGCCGATAGCCCGCCTTGCCCACCACGACGTTTGACGCCGAAAGATTGACGAGCACCGAAGCGCCCGCGAGCGCCGCGAACGACGACGGCGGGATCGGCACCCAGACGTCCTCGCAGATTTCCACGTGAAAGCGCAGACCCGCGACCTGCGGCACCTCGAACAGCAGCGACGCGCCGAACGGCACGTCCGCGCCGGCGAGACGTACGGTGTCGGTGCTCGCGCTATCGGCAGCGCTGAACTGGCGCGGCTCGTAGAATTCGCCGTAGTTCGGCAGGAAGCTCTTGGGCACGACGCCCGCCACACGCCCGCCCGCCACGACGGCTGCGCAGTTGAAGAGCGAATGCCCCGCGCGCACCGGCAGCCCCACGATCATCACGAGCGGCAGCGCCGCCGACGCTTCCACGATCTGCGCGAGCGCGCGCTCGCAGGTGTCGAGCAACGCTTGCTGATGGAACAGGTCGTCGCAGGTATAGGCCGAGAGCCCAAGCTCAGGGAACGCGACGAGCGCCGCGCCCTGCGAGGCGGCCTCGCGCGCGAGCGCGAGCGTCTCGCTGGCGTTGAATGCGGGATCGGCCACACGGCAGCGCGGCACGCCCACGGCCACGCGCGCAAAGCCGTGCGTATAGAGATTGAAGAAGCGCTCTTTCATTTCGATAACCTTGAGGCGGGCGCGCTGCACACGCAAGCGCGCGCTCTGACGTTCGGGCTGCTTGACACCGCTTGATGCCGCTTTGGGGCCGCTCGATGCTGCCTGGCTGACGCCGCTGCACGAAGCGCGGCGGTCCTCACCCGCTCGGGACGTTTGCTTTACCATGACCGTTTGCCGCGCCAGGCGCTGCTGAACGACCCAAGCCGCATCCCACGCCAACGGGCACGCATGAAACAGGAACATTTCGATTATCGCACGGGCATCCTCGGCTCACCGTCCGAGGTCGACGCCGCCGAATGGAACGCGCTGCTCGCGCGCCAGGCGCAGCCTACGCCCTTTTTGCGCCACGAATTCCTCGCGGCGCTCGACGCCACGCGCTGCACCACGCCGAACGAGGGCTGGGCCGCGCAATTCGTCACGCTCACCGACACGCGCACGGGCCGCCTCGCCGCCGCCGCGCCGGTGTATCTGAAGGGCCACTCGTACGGCGAGTACGTGTTCGACTGGGCCTGGGCCGACGCGTACAAGCGCAACGGCCTCGAGTACTACCCGAAGCTCCTGTGCGCCGTGCCGTTCACGCCGGTGCAGGGCACGCGCCTGATCGCCGCCGACGCAACCGCGCGCCGCCATCTGGCCGCGACGCTGCTCGCCTTCGCCGAGCAGGCCGACGTCTCGTCGCTGCACGTGCTCTTTCCGACCACGGAAGACGCCGAGGCGCTGACCGATCTCGGCATGATGCAGCGCGAAGGCGTGCAGTTTCACTGGCTCAACGACGGCTATCGCGACTTCGACGACTTTCTCTCCACGCTGGAGCAGAAGAAGCGCAAGAACATCCGCGCGGAACGGCGCAAGGTGCACGACGCGGGCGTGACGATGCGGCGTGTGCGCGGCGAGGACATCAGCGACACCGAGTGGCGCTTTTTCAGCCGCTGCTACCGGCAAACCTACCGCGAGCATTTCTCTTCGCCGTACCTGAATCTCGACTTCTTTCGCATGATCGGCGAGACGATGCCGGAGAATCTGCTGCTCGTGATCGCCGAGCGCGAAGGCAAGCCGATCGCGAGTTCGCTCGTGGTCTGGCAGCGCGGTGAGAATGGCCAGGGCGGTACGCTCTATGGCCGCTACTGGGGCGCGCTCGAACACGTGCCCTGTCTGCACTTCGAGACCGCGTATTATCAGCCGCTCGAATTCTGCATCGAGGAAAAGCTCGACGTGTTCGAAGGCGGCGCGCAAGGCGAACACAAGATGGCGCGCGGTTTCCTGCCCACCGCCACGCGTTCGGCGCATTGGCTCGCCCATCCGGCGTTCTCGGATGCCGTCGCGCGCTTTCTCGAGAGCGAGACGAATCATATTCACGCCTACATGCACGAACTCAATGAGCGCAATCCTTTTCGAGCGTGATTCGCGCGTTGCCCGCAAGTAAAATTCACGCGCGGGGCGTCCTGAAACGCCCGCACCCATAACGATCATCGCTTCCAGAACTATGCCGTGGTTCCTCTACATGCTCGAATGCGCCGACGGCAGCGTCTACACGGGCATCGCCATCGACGTCGCCGCCCGCTTCGCCCAGCACGCGAGCGGCACGGGCGCGCGCTACACGCGCTCGCGCAAGCCGGTGCAGGTGCTCGCGCAATTCGAGTTCGCCGACCGTGCGCGCGCCTCGAGCGCCGAGTACTGGGTCAAGCGCCTCACCCCGCGCGAAAAGCGCGCGCTCGCGGCCGGCGCGCGCACGCTCGAATCGGTCCTGCCCCCGCTGCCCCCGGAAGCAGCCCCGGAAACCGCAGCGACCGAATGAGCAAACGCCTCGCCGCAAGAGCGTTTGCTCTTTTCATCGAACGCGCCGTCTAAAGCCTAAAGCCGCCGCAGCCCTCGCCGTTATTGCTCACAAGACGCCGGTCTTAGCCCCCGGCGTGCGCTCTCATTTCACCTCGCAAGCCGAAGGGACCGGTGAAGCATGAAGAGACCCATTAAAACGGAGCCGAGCCGGTTTGCCCCCGGGTGGCACGGATTGCGGCGCACGACCGCGGTCCTGCTGCCGTTATGGCTGCTCGCTGCCGTCATGGCCGCGATCGCCGCGGTCAGCCTCGCGATCATGTCGATCCTGCTTGCCTATGTGGCGGGGGAAAGCAGCTGGTCGAAGGGCCAGAAGGACGCGGTCCACGCGCTGGAGCGCTACGCGCGCACCGGCGACGAGGCGGACTACCGCGCGTTCCTCGCCGGCGTTGCGGTGCCGCTCGGGGACCGCGCGGCCAGGCTGGAGATGAACCGCGCGCAGCCGGACACCGCAGCGATCCGGCACGGTTTCGAGCTGGGCCGCATCGCGCCCGCCGACATGGACGGCATGACCTGGGGTTACCGCACGCTCAAGAACACGCCGTGGATGCGCCCGGCCGTGGCCTTCTGGGAGACCGGTGACCGCTATATCCTGCGTCTTGCCGATACGGGCGAACGCCTGCACGCGCTCGTTCGGGCGGGCAAACTGCACGCGCCCGAATCCACCGGCCTCGTGCAGGAACTGCGCGAGATCGACAGCCAGCTCGCGCCCATCGAAAGCGGCTTCTCCCGCTCGCTCGACGACGCGGCGCGCGCCACGCGCTCGCTCCTCACGCTCGCGCTCGCCGCTTCCGCGATCGTGCTGCTCGGCGTGTTCTCGCAATTCATCCGCCGCGCGCTCGCTCGCAGCGACCGCCTCGAAGCCGAAGTGCGCAAGAACGAGGAGCGCCTCACGCTAGGCTTCGAAGGCATCAACGCCGGACTCTGGGACTGGGAGGTCGGCAGCCGGCAATGCTACTTCTCGAACTGGCTCTACGAGCAGCTCGGCTACGACGTGGGCACGCGCTTCGAAAGCGACACGGGACTCAGCCAGCTCGTCCACCCGGACGACCTCACGCTCGTGCGCCACGCGCTGCGCCAACACCTTGCGCGCGCAACGACTTTCGACGTGGAGTTTCGTCTGCGCACGCTCGCGGGCAGCTACTGCTGGTGCCGCGCGCGCGGCCAGGCGGTGCGCGACGCGCGCGGGCGCGCCGTGCGCATGGTCGGTTGCCTGTTCGACATTTCCGAACTGAGGACCGCCGAAGCGAAGGCCTATACCGAACGCGAACTGGCGGAGGTCACGCTGGCCTCGATCGGTGAAGCCGTGATCCGCACCGATGAGCACGCGCGCGTGACCTACTGCAACGCGGTGGCCGAACGCATGCTCGGCCGCGCGGCCGCCGGGATGCTCGCGCAACCGTTCGACGCGATCTGCGACCTGCGCAACGACGCGCAACAACAGCAGCGCTTCGATCTCCTGATGAATTCTCTGGCGGCAGGCAACGCAGGCGGCGCGAGTCTGCATGTGTTGCGCCCGAACGGCTCACGTCTCGCGGTCGACTACTCGGTGTCGAGGCTGCGCGACGCGCAACGCCGTGTGATCGGCACCGTTATCGTGCTCTACGACGTGAGCGCGCTGCGCGAGCATGCCGCCCGCCTCGCCTACCAGGCGACCCACGACGAGCTCACCGACATCTACAACCGCCGCGAATTTGAGCGGCGTCTGGCCGCGTTGCTCGACGAGAGCGCTAGCGCACCTGCCGGACAGCCTGGCCACGCGGTCATGTTTCTCGACCTCGACCAGTTCAAGGTCGTCAACGACACCTGCGGCCACTCGACCGGCGACGAGCTGATCCGCCAGGTTTGCCGCGTGCTCAAAAGCGGGTTGCGTGGCGAGGAGATCATTGCGCGCCTGGGTGGCGACGAATTTGGCGTCGTGCTGCCGCACTGCACGGCCTCGCACGCGTCACTGCTCGCGGAGAACCTGCGCTCGGGCATCGCCGCGATCCGCTTCACGGGCGCCGGGCGCATCGTGCAGACGAGCGTGAGCATCGGCCTCGTCGGCGACGCGGCGGGACTCGTTTCCGTGAAAGAGGTGATGAAGGCCGCGGATGTGGCGTGCTACATGGCGAAGAAGAAAGGCCGCAACCGCGTGCACCGCTTTCGCTATGACGACGAGGAACTCTCGCAGACGCACGCGCAGATGGCGTGGGTCTCCGACATCAAGGCGGCGCTCGAGAACGGCCAGTTCTGCCTGTTCGGCCAGAAAATCCTCTCGCTCGCGCAGTCGTCCATATCGGCATCGGCGGCCGACGACACGCACGTCGAACTGCTGCTGCGCATGCAGTCCGCCTCCGGCGCGCTCGTCGAGCCTTCCGCGTTCATCGGCGCGGCCGAGCGCTTCGACCTCATGCCGGCCATCGACCGCTGGGTGATCGCGAGCGCATTCGCGATGATCGCCGAAGGCACGCACGATTACGGCACCTGGTCGATCAACCTCTCGGGCGCCTCGCTCGGCGACGAGCAGCTCGCCGACTATATCGAGGAACAGCAGCGCATCTGGTCGATCCCGTTCGAGCGTGTGTGTTTCGAGATCACCGAAACCGCCGCCATCACGAACCTGGACGAGGCGATCACGCTCATCGAACGCCTGCGCGCGCAGGGCTGCCGCTTCGCGCTCGACGACTTCGGCGCGGGCATGTCGTCGTTCAACTACCTCAAGCATCTGCACGTCGATTATCTGAAGATCGACGGCAGCTTCATACGCGGCATCATCGACAGTCCGCTGGACCAGGCCATCGTGCGATCGATCAATCAGGTCGCGCACGCCGCGGGCAAGCTGACGATCGCCGAGTGCGTGGAGGACGCCGCCATCGTGGACTGGATGATCGCGATGGGCGTGGACTACGCGCAAGGCTATGCGGTGGGCAGGCCCGCGCGGCTCGACATCCTGCGCGGGCCCGAACTGCGCGACGTCGCAGAAGTAGGCTAAACGGGCCTGTGAGAGTCGCCGGTTCACAAGAGTGTATTGACAACAGCTACACACCGCCCTATTATGTGTATCTAATGTACACACATCAAGGGGCGAATTCATGCGTGACGCTTCTATCAACCTGCGAGCGTTGCCCGAGCAGCGCGACCTGATCGACCATGCTGCCAGCCTGCTGGGCAAGAATCGCTCTGATTTCATGCTGGAAGCGGCGTGTGAGCGTGCGAAAGCCATTGTGCTGGATCAGGTCTTTTTCAGCCTGGACGAGGCACGCTTCCGCCAGTTCACCGCGTTGCTTGATGCGCCACAGGACACGAATCCGGGCCTTGAGCGCCTGATGGCGGTCAAGGCACCGTGGAAGACCGGCAAGTCGTGAACATGCAGCTTTCGGCACCGCAACCGCTCGCCGCAACGCATCGACTTGATGGGTTCAGTTGTGGCGAGCCATCGCTGGATGACTGGTTGAAGCGACGTGCCCTGACCAACCATCTGAACGGCGCCAGCCGCACCTTCATCGTGGTCGACCCTGACCAATGCGTGCTTGGGTACTACGCCCTGGCGGCGGGGGCCGTCGCACATGAGGAGACCACGAGCGCTGTGCGGCGCAACATGCCTGATCCGGTGCCGGTCATGGTGCTTGCAAGGCTCGCAGTCGATGCCCGTGCCCAGGGCATCAAGCTCGGGGCGTCCCTGCTCCAGGATGCTGTCGCGCGCGTGCACGCCGTCGCCGAGAATGCCGGCGTTCGAGCGTTGCTTGTACATGCGCTAAACGAGCGCGCAAAACAGTTCTATGAACACTACGGTTTTCGGGCGTCGCCTATCCACCCGATGACCTTGATGCTCCCCCTGAGAGCACGCCAGCCATGACGGCATCCTCTACTTCGCGGTACGTCATCTCTTCTGGCAACGGAGTGGGCAACCGCCGGGTGAGATGGTGAACATCGGCGAGCGGCGCATACAGCTCAACTGCACTGGCAATGGCTCTCCGACGGTAGTGTTCGAATCCGGCCTGGGAATTAGCGGTTCGCTGGACTGGTCGGCCGTCCACCCATCCGTCTGGAAGGTCACCCGCGCCTGTTCATATGGTCGCGCAGGAATCATGTGGAGCGACCTCAGCCCAGAAGCACAAGACGCCAGACCGGTTTCGAAACCTCAGCAGTCGTCCAATTTACGTGCTCACGGCGACGGCGCCGTTTACTGCGGCAGCGCTGGCATCGACGCACATAACTGCTGCCCAAGGCCTGCGGGTGAGAGAGAGAGAGAGAGACCCAGCTGCAGAACGATGAGGCTCACCGGGTTCTTGCGCCTTGCGGACGTCGAGAACCAGTGCGCCGTCATGACTCATGGCGTCAAATTTCGGCTCCAGGACTGGAGACCATGACTCGCCTTGAGCACTGTATTCGACGGGATAGCCGTCTTGATGCAGGGTGAAGGTGAGAGCGCGGACGCCCAGCTTGACCTGGCCGAGCGGCTTGTCGAGTTCTCTGTTCAACGAAACAAGGGCCGCGCTGGAGCGAATTCCCCCGTCAACGTCCAGCGTGAGCCGAAAGCTCGCGTTATATTCACCTGAACAAAACACAACGAATTCGTCGTGCCTCTCCTGTTCTGCGGTCATGGTGCGATTTTCCTTGGTGTTGACCATCAGTAGTGGTAGCGGCACGAAACGATATTGATTTGCGTGTTTGCTACTTCGTAGACCAAACGATTCGTTTCATCAATGCGGCGCGACCAAAAACCAGCCAGGCTTTCCTTCAGTGGCTCAGGCCTGGCTACCGCTTTGGCTCGCGCCGGATTTATCGTCGTGTTGCCGACGCACGTTGGAGATGCTTCAGGCTATCCCCGGGCGCCGTCCCAAGCCCAGATTCTGATTGATCGTCCCCGACAGGCAGAAGCCGCGCTCAATGCAGTTCTCGCAGATCCACGGTTTTCAGCAAGCGCCGATGTCGGCAGAATTGGCATGATCGGATACTCGGCGGGTGGCTACACTGCGCTGATTCTAGCGGGAGCGAAACCCGACTTTGCATACGCCAGTGCGTACTGCGCGAACCATGATGATTCGGGATCATGTCCGCGTTCAGCATCCAGCAATGGTACGAACGGCGCCCAAGGTAAAGCGGCCGTCCCCGCTGAACTGGTCGCTTGGCAACCGCCCGTTGACCGCCGCATGAAGGCCCTGGTGCTGATGGATCCGCTGGCGATGATGTTTGAGGCGCATGGCTTGTCCGCTGTGCGTATACCGACGATGCTCTATCGACCGCAGGACGACAGCTATCTTGGTTCTACAAGAAACTCTGTTGCCGTCGTGTCAGGCTTGCCCACACCGCCTGCAGTCCACATCGTGCCAGGCAACCACTTCGTTTTCATTGATCCCTGTCCGGCCTCGGTCGCAGCCAGTGTGACCCTGATCTGCCGGGATGCGCCGCGGATCAATCGCGTGGAGATTCATCGCCAGATCGACCAGGAGGTCGTGGACTTCCTGCGAGCAAATCTATAACTCATCCGGGCTGAGCTGACATGCCCCTGGCAAGCAGCGCAGCGTAGTCGTCGACAGTCTTTGCCAGAGGCAATTGCTGGAACAGCAAGGTGAGGTAACGGTACGGATCGATTCGACAGGCTTTGCAGGTTTCGACGAGAGAGTAAGATTGGCGCTCGCAGTCGCGCCGCCGACAGTGTCCGCGAACAGCCAGCCGCGACGCTTACAGAAGGCCTTCTATAACCGCAAGAACTCGTTATTTGCAGCTTCGCCGCGCGGAGCGAAGGCGGCCGCCACGATGTACTCACTGCTCGGTACGGCCCGCCTGGACCACGTCGAGCCCTATGCGTGGCTCAAGAACACACTCGAGAAATTGCCGTCATATCCAGCCAGTCGGGTGCACGAACTGCTGCCGCTTGCCCGTTAAACGCCCCTCGATTCATGGACATTCTCGAAACACTTCGACAGGCGCCCAGCGCCGAACTCTACCGCCTCTATCTCGCGATCGGCAAAATGCTTGACGACCCCAGACGGATCCTGGAAGTGCGGCAGCGGCTGCACCTCGGGATGAGCGTCGACTACGTCGGCGAGAATCCACTGGAACCGCTATCGCAAGGCACCATCGTTGAGCTTCGGCACACACAGGCGGTCGTTCAGGACAGCCGCAGTCGGCGCCACTGGGCGATTCCCTACGCGGCGATCGTTCCCGACAGGACTGCCCCAGTTGTTCATCCTGAGCCGCCACCGCCGCCGCGCGCAAAACGCGAAGAGTTCGCCATCGGCGACACGGTCGGGTTCACCGACACGCACCTGAACGAGCGCTTTGGCATCATCGTCAGACTGAACGCGAAAACCGCCTCGATCGCGGTAACAGGCTCGGAGGGGCACTGGCGCGTTTCCTACGGCCTGCTGCGGCATATCGTCGATCTGTAAGCCGAGTCAATACCGAATACCGCACGACGTCATGGCCAGGACCAAACCCAACGCGGAACGTGAACATCGCATCGAGATGGAAGTCGTCGTCGACGCGTATACCGAGGAAGAGCGTGCGCTGTCGTGGTACTACTACCTGGAAGAACACCTCTCGTTCCCATTCCAGGCCAATGTTCGCAAGGCGATGGCCTCTTCGCCGCTGCCCGCAGGTGAACAGGTCTCGGTCACCGCGCTCGCTCATGAAGACCTGTGTCGGGTTGGCATCTTCGTCTGGGCCCGGTGGGGCGAACGAGACGTTGTGGCACCGCTGGCCCAGCTTGTTTCGTTGAACAGCGATAAGTCAACACAGGTGGCAGTCGCGGACTGGCATTACTGGCACGATCAAGGTTACGCGTTCTGAGGTTCAGACTTCTGGCGGGTTGCGCAGACGGATACCTTTCAAACTCGGCCAGCAGTGCGCTTTCCGCTTCCCGGAGCGTTTCGGATAGCCGCATCTGATTCCGGCCACCTGTTTTCCATTCGCATCGCCGGTTCCCCGTGTGCACAACTCCGCTGCCCACACCGCAAGGGTGTGGACAGCCGCCCCGAGGGCGGTACCGGAGTTGCACATACTTGAGCTCCTGACGCGCCAGCTACGCCGGCTTGTCCAAGCAAGAAAAACTGCGGAGTCAAACCCGACCGAGCAATGTGAAAAGCCTCGCAAATTCGTAGGCGTAAAAAAAGCGCCCCCAAAGGGGGCGCCTCATCGGAAACTTTCGTTTCCTGATTACGCTGGTCTACTTCTTGAAGTTCGCCACGCCGTCGGTGATTTCCTTGTGGGCGGCTTCGATGCCGACCCAGCCTTCGACCTTGACCCACTTGCCCTTTTCGAGCGCCTTGTAGTTCTCGAAGAAGTGCTTGATCTGGTCCTTCAGGTACTCGGGCACGTCGTCGAGCGACTTGAGGTTGGCCGTCATCGGGCAGACCTTGTCATGCGGGACCGCGATCAGCTTCGCGTCGACGCCCGACTCGTCGGTCATCTGCAGCATGCCGAGTGCGCGCGAGCGCACGACCGAACCTGCCAGCAGCGGGAACGGCGTGATCACGAGCACGTCGACCGGGTCGCCGTCGCCGGAGAGCGTCTGCGGAATGAAGCCGTAGTTCACGGGATAGCGCATGCCCGTGCCGACGAAACGGTCGACGACGAGCAGGCCCAGGTCCTTGTCGGCTTCGTATTTCACCGGATCGCTTTGCGCGGGAATCTCGATGATCACGTTGAAGTCTTGCGGCAGATCCTTGCCGGCGGGGACATTTGCAAAGCTCATGAGCGCTCTCTGTTGAGAAGGGGAAAAATCGACGGCTCGCGCGGAAAAACGGCGCGGAACCGAACGTCGCGGACGTTGGAGGATGGACGCCATTATAGCCAATCGGCCAGGGCGGCCGGGACTTCGGCCCAGGGCTTTCCCGCACGCAGATGAAGCGCCTGCTGAATTGCCGCGCGTAGCGCCCGCAATTGGCGCGATAATCGATCTGCCGGCGCGGCCCGCCATCTGGCGATCCGAGGCACGTTTCGGCGACGTTTCCCGTTTTGCGTTTCCCCTCCCTCGTTTCACCCCCGCTTCACTCCCTATTTACGAGGCGCATGCATGGAAGAAGCGAAGCACTTCATCGGCGGCGAGTGGCAATCGCCCGCCAGCGGCGAGACGCTCGCCGCGATCGATCCCTCCACCGGCCAGCCCTTCGTGCAGCTCGCGCGCGGCAATGCAGCCGACATCGACTCGGCCGTCACGGCTGCACGCAAAGCCTTCGAGGGCGCCTGGGGCGCACTGAGCGCCGCCGAGCGCGGGCGACTGCTGTTCGCGCTCTCGGGCCTGGTCAGCCAGCACCAGGAGGAACTCGCGCAACTCGAAGCGCGCGACACCGGCAAGCCGCTCAAGCAGGCGCGCGCCGACGCCGCCGCGCTCGCGCGCTATTTCGAGTTCTACGCCGGCGCCGCCGACAAGCTGCACGGCGAAACGCTGCCCTACCAGGCCGGCTACACGGTGCTCACGGTGCGCGAGCCGCACGGCGTGACGGGCCACATCGTGCCCTGGAACTACCCGATGCAGATCTTCGGCCGCAGCGTGGGCGCGGCGCTCGCCACCGGCAACGCGTGCGTGGTGAAGCCCGCCGAGGACGCCTGCGTGTCGCTGCTGCGCGTGGCCGAACTCGCGCGCGAAGCCGGTCTGCCCGCGGGCGCGCTCAACATTGTCACGGGGCTCGGGCATGAGGCGGGCGCGGCGCTCAGCGCGCATTCCGGCATCGACCACATCTCGTTCACGGGCTCGCCGCAAACGGGCAAGCTCGTCGCACAGATGGCCGCCGAATACCACGTGCCCGTCACGCTCGAACTGGGCGGCAAGTCGCCGCAAATCGTCTTCGCCGATGCCGATTTCGACGCCGCGCTGCCCGTGCTCGTCGCCGCGATCGTGCAGAACGCCGGGCAGACCTGTTCGGCGGGCAGCCGCGTGCTGATCGAGCGCAGCGCCTACGAGCCGCTCATCGACCGCCTCGCCGCCTCGTTTGGCAAGTTGCGCGTGGGCCCGGCCACTGCCGATCTCGACTGCGGCCCCCTCATCAACGAGAAGCAGCGCCAGCGCGTGCGAGGCTTTCTCGACGAAGCGGCCGCGAGCCGCATCGCCACGGCGGCAAGCGGCAGGCTCGAAGCCGATGCGCCGAGCGGCGGCTTCTACGAAGTCCCGACGCTCCTGCGCGACGTGCCGCCGCAAAGCCGCCTCGCCCAGGAGGAAGTATTCGGCCCGGTGCTCGCGGCCATGCCGTTCGAGAGCGAGGAAGAAGCGCTCGCGCTCGCCAACGGCACGCCTTATGGCCTCGTCGCCGGCATCTGGACACGCGACGGCGCGCGCCAGATGCGTCTTGCCCGGCGCGTGCGCGCGGGCCAGGTGTTCGTCAACAACTACGGCGCGGGCGGCGGCGTCGAATTGCCGTTCGGCGGCACGCGGCATTCGGGACACGGGCGCGAAAAAGGCTTCGAAGCACTCTATGGCTTCACGGTGCTCAAGACCATCGCGATCCGGCACGGCTGAATCATGTCGATAAACATAAACGGAGACACCATGCGACTCAAAGGCAAGACGGCCGTCGTGACGGGCGGCGGCTCGGGCTTCGGCGAAGGGATCGCCAGGACCTATGCGCGCGAAGGCGCGAACGTCGTCATCAACGATCTGAACGGTGACGCCGCCGAGCGCGTGGCGAGCGAGATCGCGCTCGCAGGCGGCAAGGCCATCGCCGTGCAAGGCGACATCACGCGCGAAGCCGACTGGCACGCGCTGCGCGAAGCGGCCATCGAAGACTTCGGCAGCGTGCAGATCGTCGTCAACAACGCGGGCACCACGCATCGTAACAAGCCCGTGCTCGAAGTGAGCGAAGCGGAGTTCGACCGCGTGTACGCGGTCAACGTGAAGGGCCTCTACTGGAGCGTGCGCGCGTTCGTGCCGCACTTTCGCGAGCGCGGCGGCGGCGCGTTCGTCAATATCGCATCGACGGCCGGCATCCGGCCCCGGCCCGGGCTCGTCTGGTACAACGGCAGCAAGGGCGCGATGATCGTGGCCAGCAAGGCGCTTGCCGCCGAGCTGGGCCCCGACCAGATCCGCGTGAACTGCGTGAATCCCGTGATCGGCGATACGGGGCTCACGGCCGAGTTCATGGGCGTGCCCGACACGCCCGAGAACCGCCAGCGCTTCGTCGCGACCATTCCGCTCGGGCGCTTTTCGACGCCGCAGGACGTGGCCAACGCGTGTCTCTATCTCGCCTCGGACGAGGCGGCGTTCATCACGGGCACCTGCATCGAAGTGGATGGCGGGCGCTGCGTGTAGTTGCGCCCGCCAGCTGACCGATCGGTGTTTTCCCCGACAGATACGCGCCGTCGCGCCACGGCGGCGCGTATAGAATGATCGTGCTTTCGCGTCGAATACCCGCCATATCAAGGTGGCAATACAACAAACACGCCAACGAGCAAGATCGCTAAGGAGACACCATGGCCAGTCCAGCGAATCATCTGCCGCAAGCGGGAGCGGGCGCCCCGCCCTCCGCCTTCGAAGAAGCCACGTACCGCAAAGTCGCGTGGCGCCTCATTCCGCTTCTCATGCTGTGTTACGTGGTCGCGTATCTGGACCGCGTCAACGTGGGTTTCGCCAAGCTGCAGATGAGTTCAGCGCTCAATCTCTCCGATGCGGTATATGGCTTCGGCGCAGGCATTTTCTTCGTCGGCTACTTTCTGTTCGAAGTGCCAAGCAATATCATCCTGCATCGCGTGGGCGCGCGCGTGTGGATCGCGCGCATCATGGTCACGTGGGGCCTCGTCTCCATCCTGACGATGTTCGTCACCACGCCGACCATGTTCTACGTGATGCGCTTTCTGCTCGGCCTGTGCGAGGCGGGCTTCTTCCCCGGCATCATCCTCTATCTCACCTACTGGTATCCGGCGCACCGCCGCGGGCGCATGACCACGTGGTTCATGACGGCCATCGCGCTGTCGGGCGTGATCGGCGGTCCGGTGTCGGGCTGGATTCTCAAGTCCTTCGACGGCGCGAACGGCTGGCAAGGCTGGCAGTGGCTGTTTCTGCTCGAAGGGCTGCCTTCGGTGATCGTCGGCGTGCTGGTGTTCTTCGTGCTCGACGACCGCATCGGCCGGGCGAAGTGGCTCACCGAAGAAGAGCGCGCGCTGCTCGAACGCAACATCGCCGCTGAAGATGCCACCAAGGAAGACCCGCCGATCATGACCGTGCTCACGAGCGCACGCGTGCTGGTGATGAGCCTCACCTACTTCTCGTTCGTGATGGGCCTCTACGGCGTAAGCTTCTGGCTGCCCACCATCATCAAGGCGACGGGCGTGAAAGACGCGCTCACGATCGGCCTGCTTTCGGCGATTCCGTTCGCCGCGGCCGTGGTCGGCATGGTGCTGGTGGCGAAGAGCGCCGACCGCACGCGCGAGCGCCGCTGGCACATCGCCGTGCCGGCCGCCATCGGCGCGCTCGGCCTCGTGCTGTCTGTCACGTGGGCGCACGACACCACGCTCGCCATGACGGCGCTCACCATTGCGACCATGGGCATTCTCACGACGCTCCCGCTGTTCTGGAGCCTGCCCACGGCCTGGCTCGCGGGCACGGGCGCGGCGGCCGGCATCGCGCTCATCAACTCGATCGGCAACCTCGCGGGCTTCCTGAGCCCGTATGCGGTGGGCTGGCTCAAAGAGGCCACCAAGGCCAACGACTCAGGCATGTACATGCTCGCGGCGTTCATGATCCTCGGCGGTTTGCTCGCGCTCTCCGCACCGGCGAAGCTCGTGAACCGCTAGACGCCTCACGGCTTCAGCCAAAACAAACGGCCGCCTGTTTTGCAGGCGGCCGTTTTCGTTGCGGCTTCGGATTCGCGGCGGGCTGCTTTACACCACGTTCATCGACAGTGCGCTTTCGCGGTAGTGCGACGCCGCCTTCTCGCCGTCGCCGAGCTGCTCGTGCAGGCGCGCGAGCGCGCGATGCGAGCGGATCTTGAGCGGCTCGTTCTGCGTGGCGTCGGCGGACTTGAGGGCGGCTTCGAGGAACGACTGCGCCTTGCCCCACAGTTGCTGCTTCAGGCACAGACGGCCCAGCGCGAACAGCAGGTCGCCGTCCTCGGGACGCTCCTTGCGCCACGCCTCGGCCTTCTGGATGAGCGGTAGCGCGTCGCTGCCTGCGGTATCCGGATAGCGGCGCAGCAAACGCGCGTCCCAGTTCTGCGCGAGCGCTTCCTCGACGATCTTGCGTGCGTCGGCCTGGCGATCGAGCGCGATCAGCAGTTCGGCGGCGCAGTCGGCGAGACGCGGCGAGTGACGCTCGACGTTCGAGAGCGACTGCCACAGCTCGAGCAGCGCATCGGCGTTGTGACGACGGTCGCGCAGCAGATTTTCCGCCGCGAGCTGGCGCAGGCGCACGGCCACGGCCGGGTGCAACGCCTCGCGCTTTTCCAGCGTCTTCACGAGCTTGAGCACTTCGCTCCAGTTCTTGAGCTGCTGCTGCGCGCGCAGTGCGATCTGTTGCGCGTGGATGCGGCGGCCGCCCTGCGTGCGCATCTCGGTGAGTGCAGCGAGCGCGCCATCGGCGTCGCGGCCGTCGGCGCGCATGTCGGCGGTGGCCATGAGGCGCGCTTCCTGGAGGTCGGGGTCGTCGACCTGGGTGAGCCATTCGTCGCGGCGCGCGTATTCATGCAGACGATGCGCGGCCGTCGCGGCGATCAGGCCCGCGGCGCTCGTATTCTTCGCGTCGGCGAGCGAATCGCGGGCGGCTTTCTCGGCGCGCGAGAAGCGGCCCGCGTAGAGATTGCCCACGGCGTCGCGCAGTGCGGCGTGCGCCTTCTCGGCGCGCATGCGCGCGCGGTAGGCGGCCACGCGGCGCGGCATCGTCACGATGTTGCGCGCGAATCGCAGGATCGCGTACAGCAGCAGGAACGCCACCACGATGCCGACCACGAACAGGTTGAGCGAGACGTCCACGCGATACGGCGGATAGACGAGCAGCACCTGCCCGGTGTCGAAGCGCCCGACGGTCGCGAGCGCGACGGCAATCGCGAAGAGCAGCGCGAGCCAGAGGAGTCCACGGATCGCCATGTCTTACCCCCGGCTCCGGTATTGCTGGATCGCCTTCAGGCTCGTATCGAGCGTGGGCAGCGCAACGGCGGCCGAGCCGTCGTTCACTTCCTTGAGCAGCCCGCGCACGGTTTGCGTGTCTTTCGACGCGCCGTCGAAGTAGCGTGCGAGCGTGGCGTCGGCGGCCGCGAGGTCGGATTTGAGCGTTTCCTGGTTGCGCGAGAGCAGCGAGAGGCGCGCCGACAGCAGACGCAGCTTCAGGTTCTCACGCACGAAGTAGCCTTGATCGGGCGACACCAGCATGGCATCCGCGTTGTCGATGCGGCGCACCTGCACGAGGCTCGCGATCTGCTTGCCCACGCCGTCGACGAAGGTGTTGATCCACACCCTCCATTTCGGCTGCCTGGTCGCCGCTGCGACCTGGGCGATATCGGCAGGCTGCGCAGCCTCGGGCTTCGTATGCGCGACGATCGCCTCGCCCGAAAGCGGCAGCGAGTCGATCTGGCCGAGCGCGGTGTCGAGCTTGATGGCGAGACCCGTGAGGTCCGTGGACGGCGCGGCCTTGAGCTTGTCGATGTCCTGCGCGATCGCCTTGCGCACGGCGATGGCCTGCGCGTTGTCCGAGGCGGCGAGGCGCGTGTCGGCACTTTGCAGCGCGAACAGCGCGAGCTGCGTGTTGCCCGTGAGCTGGAGCTGTTCGCTCGCGCTCGACAGCATCTGGCCGACTTCGGCGAGCGTCCAGTCGTCGCGGCTCTTCGACAGATCGGCGTATTGCTGCGCGAGCGCCTGCTGCGAATTCTGCGCGTCGGCGATCTTGCCTTCGAGCTGGGCGATCTGCTTGTCGATCTGCTGTGCGCCCGCAACGGCCTGGTCGGCGCGCGCACGCAGCGCGGCGGTCTGCTGCTCGCTCGCCTGCTGGCGTTGAATGGCCTGCATGCCGAGGTTGTCGACCTTGCGATTGAGGAAATAGCCGCCTGCGCCCGAGCCCGCCGCGACCAGCACCAGGACGAGCCACAGCAGCGCCGAGCCCGCGCCGCGCCGCCCGTTGCCTGCGCCCGGCGGCGGCGTCAGCGGCGCGGAAGAGCCCGCGCCCGACGAAGCATACGAAGGCCGCGCCGATGCGCTGCCCGATGCCGACGCGCCCGTCGCGACGGCGCCCTGGTTAGCTGTGCTGCTTGAGTTGTTCGAATCTGTCATGCGTGGGTTGGCCGGCGCCTGGGCCGGAGTGTTCTGAACCGGTTGAACAACGGAAGAAGCGAGGCCTAGCAGCGTCTCGACGATGCGTTCGTCGCCCGCGCCGGGCACCGTAATCCTATCAAAACCCATTGAGCGCGCCGTCTCGGCGATCCGCGGGTGCGGCGCGACGAGCGGCGCATGACGCAGCTCGACGATCTCGCCCGCCGTGAGGTGCTCGCGCGCGAGTTCGTCCAGGTTGCGCACGCCTTCGGAGCTCGTGACGAGCCACGCGTGCGGCGCGCCTTCGAGCAGCGCGTGCACCTGGGTCCAGGCGGCGATCGGCGGTTCGGGCACGATGCGGCGGTAGGCCGCCACGGTCTCGACTTCGGCGCCCGCTTCGCGCAGACGCTCGGCGAGCCACTCGCGTCCGCCGTCGCCGCGCACGATCAGGACGCATTTGCCCGCGAAGGCGTCCACGCCGAAGGCCTTTTCGAGCGCCGCGTAGAGCGACTCCGAATCGAAACGCGCAGGCTCTTCGTCCCCCGCGCCCGCGGGGCTCACCACGCGATGGTCGGGTGCCGCCACGCCGTGCCGCTCGAGCGCGGCCACGCTCGCCGGGCCGACCACGGCCACGGGCAGCGCGGGCGGCCAGATCGACGAGACCGAGGCATAGCACGCGAACGCGCGATCGACGGCGTTCGGCGAAACGAACACGACGAGCGCATAGCGTTCGAGCGCCCCGAGCGCGGCGCGCAGCGGCGCTTCGTCAGTCACGGGCGCAATGGCGATGAGCGGGAAGTCGAGCGTGCGCATGCCGTGCTGCGCGAGTTGCCCGGCGAGACCATCCGACTGACCGGCCGGCCGGGTAATCACGACGGTGAATGGCTTACCGTCACCATTGCCACCGTTGCTGTTATCGCCGCTTGCCGTCGACGCGCGCTTCGCGCCGGCGGAGGCGTCGCCCGGACCGCCCCAGTCGTCGGGCTGGCTGGGGTTGCCGTACGGGTGCCTGGGGCCGGCCATCATCTGGAGGCCGGGCCTTCGCCCGTGCCGGTTGGGTTGTGGGCGGCGGCGCCGCTGGCGGGCGCCGTATTCGGGCCCTCAGCGGCCTGCGCCGCGTCTGCGAGTGCGCGCACGATCTCGAGCGCGCCCTGCGCGATGAGGTCGTCGGCAACGCGGCGGCCGAGCGCCATGGCATCGTCGAGCGTGGACACGGCGCTGGCCTCCTGCGCGGCGAGCACACGGTTCGCGTCGGGCGTGGCGATCGTGCCGCGCAGCGCAAGCTTGCCGTCGTGCCACTGCGCATAGGCCGCGAGCGGCACCGTGCAGCTGCCGCCCAGTGCGCGCGAAACCATGCGTTCGGCTTCGACGGCCTTCGCGGTGGCGTCGTCGTGCAGCGGCGCGAGCCATGCGGCGATATCGGCGCGATCCGCGCGGATCTCGATGCCGAGCGCGCCCTGGCCCGCCGCCGGCAGGCTGTCTTCGGGCTCGATGAGCGCGCGGATACGCGCGCCGAGGCCAAGGCGCTTCAAGCCCGCAGCCGCGAGAATGATGGCCGCGTAATCGCCGCGGTCGAGCTTGGCGAGGCGCGTGTCGAGATTGCCGCGCAACGGCTTGACGTCGAGGTGCGGATAGCGCGCGCGGATCATCGACTCGCGGCGCAGGCTCGACGTGCCCACCACGCTGCCCGCCGGCAACGCGGCGAGCGAGTCGTAGTCGTTGGAGACGAACGCGTCGCGCGGGTCCTCGCGCTCCATGATGGCCGCGAGCGTGAAGCCTTCGGGCAACTCCATCGGCACGTCCTTGAGCGAGTGCACGGCGAGATCGGCGCGGCCCTCGGCGAGCGCCTGCTCCAGTTCTTTCACGAACAGACCCTTGCCACCCACCTTCGAGAGCGTGCGGTCGAGAATTTGATCGCCGCGTGTCGTCATTCCAACAATTTTCACGTCGCAGGCTGGATATAATTTGTGCAGCGCAGCTTGCACATGCTCGGCCTGCCACATCGCGAGGCGGCTCTCCCGCGAAGCGATCACCAGGGTGCGGGGCATGGGCGCGGATAACGTCTCGGAGTTCATGGCAAGTACATCGAATGACGGGATGAAAAGCAGGATCGGATAACAGGCAATGTTAGCACGCGCCCTTTTTACCGCCTCCCCGCAGGGACAGGCTGACAAGGCGCGGGCGGCGGCAAGGAAGAGACCCAGGCGTTGCAGCGGCGCTTGCTGTACCCATCGTAGGCAAACTGGCGCGCGTCTGGCATGCGACTGGCACATACGCGGCCCGCGCGGCCCCGGCCACCGCCGCGGCGCCGCTTCGGCTTGCGCCCGCCCTCGCAGCGGCGCACTCTCCCGCAAGGCCTGCACCCGGTGCACCGCCATTGGCGGGCCGCGCCGTCTCTGCCCTATCCGCACGGCTCGCGCAGGGTGGCACCTTCCACCCTCTCCAGGTTGCACCCGCAGTACACGGCCCGGCACGCGCCGCGGCCATGCAGTTGGCAGTTCTCCGACTAACCTGCCCATATCCTGGCAAGCCTCAAGGAAAACATCGTGAAGTCTTCAGGCTCGGCGCGCGCAGAGCGCCGCAACACCGCATCGCAGAACGCAACTTCGAAGGCCGCATCGGCCACGCCGTTCACCAAACCGGCGAAAACGACGAAGACCACGAAGACCACGAAATCCACGACGACCAAACCGGCCGCCGAGGCTGTCAAGGCGGCGAAGACGCCGAAGGCCGAAAAAGCGACTAAGGCCGCGCAGGCGGCGAAGGCTCCGAAAACGCCCTCCGGCGCGCCGCGCAATGGCCGCGCGCGCGACGACAAGGACCAGCCGCTCTTCGAAGACATCCGCTATCTGGGCCGCCTGCTCGGCGAAGTGCTGCGCGAGCAGGAAGGCGACGCCGTGTTCGACGTCGTGGAATCCATTCGTCAGACCGCCGTGCGCTTTCGCCGCGAGGACGACAACGCCGACGCGCTCGCGCTGGAAAAGCAGCTGCGCGCGCTCTCGCCCGAAGAGACCGTGACGGTCGTGCGCGCATTCAGCTACTTCTCGCATCTCGCGAACATCGCTGAAGATCGCCACCGCAACCGCCGCCGCCGCATTCACGACCTCGCGGGCTCGGCGCCGCAGGCGGGCACTATCGCGCATTCGCTCGAACGTCTCGCGCTGGCGGGCGCGGCCGCGACGCCGGTGCTCCAGCAGTTCTTCAACGACGCGCTGATCGTCCCCGTGCTCACCGCGCACCCCACGGAAGTGCAGCGCAAGAGCACACTCGACTCGCAGCACGACATCGCGCGCCTGCTCGCCGAGCGCGACCAGCCGCTCACGCATCGCGAGCTCGAGCACAACGAGTCGCTCCTGCGTGCGCGCGTAACCTCGCTCTGGCAAACGCGCATGCTGCGCGACTCGCGCCTGACCGTGGGCGACGAAATCGAAAACGCGCTTTCGTATTACCACACGACCTTCCTCACCGAGATCCCGGCGCTCTATAGCGAGATCGAAACGCAGCTGAAGGAGCACGGTCTTTCGGCGCGCCTGCCGGCGTTCTTCCAGATGGGCAGCTGGATCGGCGGCGACCGCGACGGCAACCCGAACGTCACCGCCGCCACGCTCGAAGAGGCGAGCGAGCGCCAGGCGCAGGTGATCCTGCAGCACTACCTCGACGAAGTGCACCGCCTGGGCGCCGAGCTTTCGGTGTCGAACCTGCTCGCGGGCGCAAGCGAGGAGCTGCAGGCGCTGGCCGAAGCCTCGCCCGACCAGTCGCCGCACCGCGTGGACGAGCCGTATCGCCGCGCGCTGATCGGTGTGTATACGCGCCTCGCCGCGAGTGCTCGCGTGCGGCTGGGCGAAGGCGTGGTGGCCGTGCGCAGCGCGGGCCGCAACGCCGCGCCCGTGCGCGCCAAGCCCTATGCCGATGCGGACGAGTTCTCGCGCGACCTGCATATCCTGATGGATTCGCTCGCCGAGCATCACGGCGCGTCGCTCGCCACCACGCGGCTTGCGCCGCTCATGCGCGCCGTCGATGTGTTCGGCTTCCATCTCGCCTCGATCGATCTGCGCCAGAGCTCGGACATCCACGAAGCCGTGATTACGGAGCTGCTCGCGCGCGCCGGCGTCGAGGCCGACTACGCGGCGCTTTCCGAAAAAGACAAGCAGATCGTGCTGCTCGCGCAGCTCGCCGATCCGCGCACGCTGCGCTCGCCGTACCTCGACTATTCCGAGCTCGTGAAGAGCGAGCTGGGTGTGCTGGAAATGGCGCGCGTGACGCGCGAGAAGTTCGGCGCGCGCGCGGTGCGCAACTACATCATCTCGCACACCGAAACGGTTTCCGACCTGCTCGAAGTGATGCTGCTGCAGAAGGAAACCGGCCTGATGAGCGGACGCCTCGGCCACGCGGAAGACCCCGCGAAGGCCGCGCTGATGGTGATCCCCCTCTTCGAGACGATTCCCGACCTGCGCCACGCGCCGGGCATCATGCGCGACCTGCTCGCGCTGCCGGGCATCGACGGCATCGTCGAGCACCAGGGCAACGAGCAGGAAATCATGCTCGGCTACTCGGACAGCAACAAGGACGGCGGCTTCCTCACCTCGAACTGGGAGCTGTACCGCGCTGAGCTGGCGCTCGTCGCGCTGTACAAGCAGCGCGGCATCACGCTGCGTCTGTTCCACGGCCGCGGCGGCACGGTGGGCCGCGGCGGCGGCCCGACCTACAACGCGATCCTCTCGCAGCCGCCGGGCACGGTGGAAGGCCAGATCCGCCTGACCGAGCAGGGCGAAGTCATCGCGAGCAAGTTCGGCAATCCTGAGATCGGCCGCCGCAACCTCGAAACGGTGATCGCCGCGACGCTCGAAGCGACGCTGCTGCCGATGGGCGGGGCGGGCAACGCGCCCGATCAGCTGCCCGCATTCGAAGAGACGATGCAATCGCTCTCCGACGCCGCGATGGCCGCGTACCGTGCGCTCGTCTACGAGACGCCCGGCTTCACCGAGTACTTCTTCGCCTCGACGCCGATCACGGAAATCGCCGAGCTGAACATCGGCAGCCGCCCGGCCTCGCGCAAGCTGCAGGACCCGAAGAACCGCAAGATCGACGATCTGCGCGCGATTCCGTGGGGCTTCTCGTGGGGCCAGTGCCGCCTGCTGCTCACGGGCTGGTACGGCTTCGGCAGCGCGCTCGCCTCGTATCTCGACGATGCGGGCAGCGACGCCGAGCGCGCGCGCCGTCTTGCGATGTTCAAGAAGATGTACAAGACCTGGCCGTTCTTCTCGAACCTGCTCTCGAACATGGACATGACGCTCGCGAAGACCGACCTCGCGGTGGCCTCGCGCTACGCGCAGCTCGTCGCGGACAAGAAGCTGCGCAAGCTCGTGTTCGAGCGCATCGTGGCCGAATGGGAGCGCACGACGAAGGTGCTCGGGGAGATCACGGGCGCCCCCGAACGGCTCGCCGACAACCCGCTGCTCGCGCGTTCGATCAAGAACCGCTTCCCGTATCTCGATCCCTTGAATCACTTGCAGGTGGAGCTGATCAAGCGCTATCGCGCCGGCGACCCGAGCCCGCGCGTGCGGCGCGGTATTCATCTGACGATCAACGGGATTGCGGCGGGGCTGCGCAATACGGGTTGAGCGTTCGCGCTGCGCGCATGTGCAAACGGCGTCGTGCCCCCGCGGTCACGACGCCGTTTTTTATTGCCTCTGGCGAGTGTCAATCGCGCCGCGTCGCCTCGATCATCAGGGCGTCGAGCTTGAACGACGAATCGCTCTGCACATCGAAGTATTGGCGCACTTCATCGGGCGCGCGCTCCCACATCGAGCGGATCGCCGTCACGCGCTCCGGGGGCGTGCGCATGCGCGCGACCCACGTATCGAAGTCGAGCGCGATACGCCAGCGCTCGCTCACCTTCGCGTCGAAGCCGGCGGCGTCGAGCATCGCGAGCCACTCGTCGGCGCGGTAGTCGCGAATGTGCGACGCATCGCGCAACAGTTCGATCGCCTGAATATGCGTGTCGTAAAGCGGATCGTCGACGCCGGCGATGTCGATGAACTTCAGCCGGCCGCCCGGCTTGAGCACGCGGTGCACTTCGGCCAGCGCCTGCGGCACGTCGCGCCAGTGGTGCGCGCTCATGCGGCTCACGGCCCAATTGAAGCTCGCGTCGGCGAACGGCAGCGTTTCCGCCGCGCCCTGCTGCGTGCGCACGCTCGTCAAGCCACGTTCCTTCGCGGCAGCCTCGACCGTGGCGAGCATCTGCGGGGCGATGTCGTAGGCCACGACTTCGCGCACGTGCGGCGCAACGGCAAAGCTCGCGTGGCCCGCGCCGCAGCCCATGTCCAGCACCGTCGCATTGCCGCAGGTGGCCGCGAAGGTCGCAGCGAGGTCCTCCAGATCCGCGCCGCTCGCGTGGACCTGGCTCGTGAGGTAGGCGGCGGCGGTCGAGCCGAAGGCGTCGGCGACCTGATCGTGATGCTTCATCGCATGCTCCTTTTGCGGGTTCTTATGCGGTGCTTGATGTGGGGGCGCGAAGCGGCGAGCGCGACGCGCCGCGGCTTTTGGAATCTCCGGGCGGGTTGACGTGGCGGCCCGTCGCCGCGTCAGACGCTACAATAGAGGCCGTTTTGTACCAGTACAAGTTAAGCGATTATTCTGGTATCGCCGCCACTAGCCCCACACCCATGAGCCTCGACACGCCCTCCCCGGCTTCGCCCGCCAACGCCGGCAAAACCCTCGACGCGACGCCCGCCCGCGCGCTGGGCGAATTCATCCGCGCCCATCGCGAACGTCTTTCGCCGGCCGAGGTCGGCCTGCCGCCGGGCCCGCGCCGCCGCACGCCGGGCCTGCGCCGCGAAGAAGTCGCGCAGTTGTGCGGGGTGAGCCCGACCTGGTACACGTGGATCGAGCAGGGCCGCCCCGTTTCGGCCTCGGCGGACGCGCTTGCGCGCATCGCCGTCGCGCTGCGGCTCTCGCGCGCCGAGCGCGCCTATCTGTTCGAGCTGGCCGCGCAGCGCGACCCCGCCGAGCCCGATCCGGCCACCGCCGCGGACGCGCCCGCCACGCTGCTGCAAACGGTCAAGCTCGTGGACGCCCCCGCCTACGTGCTCGACCGCCAGTGGACCGCGCTCGCCTGGAATGCGCATGCGGCGGACCTCTTCACGGGCTGGCTCGACGGCGAGCATGACCGCAACCTGCTGCGCTTCACGTTCACCGAGCCGCTCGGGCGCGAGCTGATCGTCGACTGGGAAACGCGCGCGCGGCGCCTGGCCGCCGAGTTCCGCGCCGACTCCATCCGCCACCTGAACGACGCGCCCACGCGCGCGCTGATCGACTCGCTGATCGCCGCGAGCGACGAGTTCGCGCGCTTCTGGGCCTCGCAGGACGTGTTCGAGCGCGAGGGCGGCCGGCGCGAATTCAACCATCCGCGCCACGGCCGCATCGCCTACGACCAGATCACCTTCAAGCCCGCGCACCGCGAAGATCTCAAGCTCGTGGTGCTGGTGCGGCTCTGAGCGGCGCGGGCCGCCTGGCGGCGTTGTGGCAGACCGCCAATGTTAAAATCGTGATCTTTCCCGCCGTGCGTGGCGCCATGCGCCGCGCGGCACGCCTTCTCACCGCTTGCTCGTTCACGCCCCATCACCATGACGTCCCAACTGCACAAAAAAGGCGAAGCCTGGTCGGCTCGCTTCTCCGAACCCATGTCGGAGCTGGTCAAGCGCTACACGTCGTCGGTCTTCTTCGACAAGCGCCTCGCGCTCGTCGATATCGAGGGCTCGCTCGCACACGCGTCGATGCTGGCCGCGCAGAAGATCATCTCGGCCGACGACCTCGCCGCCATCCAGGGCGGCATGGCGAAGATCAAGGGCGAGATCGAGCGCGGCGAATTCGAATGGCTGCTCGACCTCGAAGACGTGCACCTGAACATCGAAGCGCGTCTGACCGCCCTGATCGGCGACGCGGGCAAGCGCCTGCACACGGGCCGCTCGCGCAACGACCAGGTCGCGACCGACATCCGCCTGTGGCTGCGCGGCGAGATCGACCGCATCGGCGGCCTGCTCGGCGACCTGCGCGGCGCGCTGCTCGACCTGGCTGAACAGCACTCGGGCACGATCATGCCGGGCTTCACGCACCTGCAAGTGGCGCAGCCGGTCACCTTCGGCCATCACCTGCTCGCCTACGTGGAAATGTTCACGCGCGACGCCGAACGCATGGTGGACTGCCGCAAGCGCGTGAACCGTCTGCCGCTCGGCGCGGCGGCGCTCGCGGGCACGAGCTATCCGATCGACCGCTTCGCCGTGGCGAAGACGCTGGGCTTCGACGGCATCTGCGCCAACTCGCTCGACGCCGTGTCCGATCGCGACTTCGCCATCGAATTCACGGCGGCGGCCGCGCTCGTGATGACGCACGTTTCGCGCTTCTCGGAAGAACTCGTGCTGTGGATGAGCCCGCGCGTGGGTTTCATCGATCTGGCCGACCGCTTCTGCACGGGCTCGTCGATCATGCCGCAGAAGAAAAACCCGGATGTGCCGGAACTCGCGCGCGGCAAGACCGGCCGTGTGAATGGCCATCTCATGGCGCTCCTCACGCTCATGAAGGGCCAGCCGCTCGCCTACAACAAGGACAACCAGGAAGACAAGGAGCCGCTGTTCGACACTGTCGATACCGTGGCGGACACGCTGCGTATCTTCGCAGAGATGGTCGCGGGCATCACGGTCAAGGAGCAGGCGATGCGCGCGGCTGCGCTGCAGGGCTTCTCCACGGCCACGGATCTGGCCGACTACCTCGTCAAGAAGGGCCTGCCGTTCCGCGACGCGCACGAAGCCGTGGCGCACGCGGTGCGTATCTGCGTGGACCGCAACTGCGATCTCGCCGACCTCACGCTCGACGAGATGCGCCGCGAACTGCCGGCCGTCTCGCACCTGCTCTCCGAAGACGTGTTCGCAGTGCTGACGCTCGAAGGCTCGGTCTCGGCGCGCAACCACCCGGGCGGCACCGCGCCCGAGCAGGTGCGTGCGGCCATCGCGGCGGCGCGCGCGGCTCTGAAGTAAGCTCAGCATGGCGGGCGGAGAACGCCCGCACTCAAAGCCTGGCCGGGCGCGCGACGGACAACGTCGCGCGCCCGGTTTGTCTTTGGGCGGCGTACAAGGTGTACCAGGCGCTTGAGGACACACATGACAGCGCGCTGTACCCGCAGCAAAATGGCGGAAGTGTGCGCCCGGCAGTCGCGCGCCATGGCCTACGATCCCGCGCCATACTGACGACTTGCTGCGTCAGGCTTCGTCTTCGCTCCCACCACCTGCCCCATGATCGTCCGCCCTCACCTCCACTGGTTCCGCATGCTGCTCGCGTGGCGCGGCTCCGTGCTGCCGCAACTTCTGCCGCGCCTTTTCATCGTGCTGGTACTGTCGATCATCGCAGTGGCCGCGCACGATCACATCCTCAAGCTCACGGTCAACCTGAGCACCGTGCCGTTCTCGCTGATCGGCATTGCGCTCGCGGTGTTTCTCGGCTTTCGCAACAGCGCGAGCTACGACCGCTACTGGGAAGGCCGCAAGCTTTGGGGGCAAATGCTCAACGAGACGCGCTCGCTGGTGCGCCAGGCGCTCACGCTCCCGCGCAGCGGCGACGAAGCCGCCACGCGCGAGCGTGCCCGCGAGCTGATGCGTCTGCTCGCTGCGCTGCCGCATGCGCTGCGCCATCAACTGCGCAACACCGACCCGCACGCCGATCTCGAATCGCGCCTGCCGCCCGCGCTGTTCGAGCGCGCGGTGGCGGCGCGCTACCGCCCGGCCACGCTCCTGCTGTGCGCCTCGGAATGGGTCCAGCGCGAAACGCGCGAAGGTCGCCTCGACGGCTACGCGGTGCTCGCGTTCGAGCACAATCTCAATGGCATTTCGGATGTGATCGGCGGGTGCGAGCGCATCGTCTCCACGCCGCTGCCGTTCGCCTATACGGTGATGATTCATCGCACCGTGTACTTCTTCTGCGCGATGCTGCCGTTCGGCCTCGTCGACAGCATCGGCGGTCTGACGCCGATCTTCGCCGTGTTCGTGGCCTACGCGTTCATGGCCCACGAGGCGATCGCCTCGCAGCTCGAAGACCCGTTCGGCACCGAAGACAACGACCTCGCGCTCAACCTGATGTCGACCGGCATCGAGGTCGCGTTGCACGACCTGATGGGCGAGCCGACTGCGCTGCCGGCGCGCGCGCCGGAGCAGTTCATCCTCGACTGAAGGCGCAGCCTCAGTGGTTGTTCACCGTTTCGGCGAGCCGCTTCAAGGTCGCGAGGCGCCCGCCTAGCAGATCGAGCCGCGCATGCTCGTCGATGAGCGGCGTGGTCGCGTCGCGATACGCGCGCCAGTCGCTCTGTGCGCGTGCGACCGTAGGCCGCGCGTGCTTCGGCATGCGCGCATAGAGCTGACGGTAGTAGCGGTTGAGGTCGTAGCTCACGTGCTCGCAGCGCGCGTCGGCGCTGCAGGCACGCACCTTCGGCGCGTCGCCGTCGTACGTCGTCGCCTGGTTGCGCAGCGCGAGCGCGCGATCGCGCACCGGCTGCAGGCGCATGTCCGCCTCATAAAGCTGGTAGGTGCTGCCGCTCGTGGTCGCGAACGCGGCGCCGAGCATGGTGTCCTCGGCGTCGCGCCAGGCCACCCACTTCTGCTGGCTCAGTTGCCAGCGCTTTTGCTGCGCGGACGGAAGCTTCGCGAGCAGCTGCGTGAGCGCGTTGTCGGCGGCCTTGCGCCATGCGGTGCGCGCGTCGTCCATGCACTGGATCTGCCCGGCCGTCGACGACCGGTCCGCGCGCGCGAGACAGGTCCGCATGGCCGTGTCGATCGGATCGGCGGCCGCGACCTCGGCGCGCGCCGCCGGCGCCACGGCAAACAGCGCCGTGGCGGCCGAAATCGCCGACAGCGCCGACACCATCGCCGCAAAGTAACGCGCTAGCCGCGCCGATGAACCACCCAACATTCCCCTCCCTTGCGCGTTCAGTCGCGCACGCAATCCACGAAATACTCGATGCGGCCGTTGATGGTCTCGCCCACGAGCCCGTGGATGTCGGTATGGAAGCCCGGGAAGCGCTCGTTGAACTCGCGCGCGAACTTCAGATAATTCACGATCGTCCTGTTGAAGCGCTCGCCCGGAATCAGCAGCGGAATACCCGGCGGATACGGCGTGAGCAGGATCGACGTGACACGGCCTTCGAGTTCGTCGACAGGCACGCGGTCGATCTCGCGGTGCGCGAGCTTCGCGAAGGCGTCCGAAGGCTTCATCGCAGGCTCCATGCTCGAGAGGTACATCTCGGTCGTCAGGCGCGCGATGTCGTTGGCACGGTAGACGCTGTGGATCTGCTGGCACAGGTCGCGCAGGCCCACGCGCTCGTACATCGGATGCTGCGCGACGAATTCGGGCAGCACGCGCCACAGCGGCTGGTTGTTGTCGTAGTCGTCCTTGAACTGCTGAAGCTCGGTCACCATCGAGTTCCAGCGGCCCTTCGTGATGCCGATCGTGAACATGATGAAGAACGAGTACAGACCCGTCTTCTCGACGATGATGCCGTGCTCGGCCAGGTACTTCGTCACGATCGCGGCCGGGATGCCGGTCTCGCCGAATTCGCCGTCCACGTCCAGACCCGGCGTGACGATGGTCGCCTTGATCGGGTCCAGCATGTTGAAGCCTTCCGCCAGCGCGCCGAAGCCGTGCCAGTGATCGTTCGGGCGCAGCATCCAGTCGTCGCGCGAGCCGATGCCTTCTTCGGCCAGCTCGTCCGGCCCCCAGACCTGGAAGAACCAGTCGTCGCCGTATTCGGCGTCCACCTTGCGCATGGCGCGGCGGAAGTCGAGCGCTTCGGCGATCGACTCTTCCACCAGTGCCGGGCCGCCCGGCGCTTCCATCATCGCGGCGGCCACGTCGCACGACGCGATGATCGCGTACTGCGGCGACGTCGACGTGTGCATCAGATACGCCTCGTTGAAGCGATGGCGGTCGAATGCGCTGTCTTCCGAGTCCTGCACGACGATCTGCGAGGCCTGCGAGATGCCGGCGAGCAGCTTGTGCGTGGAGTGCGTCGCGAACACCAGCGCCTTGGTGCGCGGACGGCCCGCGCCGATCGCGTGCATGTCCTGGTAGAACTCGTGGAATTCGGCGTGCGGCAGCCAGGCTTCGTCGAAGTGCAGCGTGTCGAGCATGTCGCCGAGCAGGTCCTTGATCATCTCGACGTTGTAGACCACGCCGTCGTACGTGCTCTGCGTGATCGTCAGAATGCGCGGCTTCACGTTCGGATTCTTCGCGAGCGCCTCGCGGGCGAACGGATTTGCCTCGATCTTCTTGCGGATGTTTTCCGGCTTGAACTCGTCGCGCGGGATCGGGCCGATGATGCCGAAGTTGTTGCGCGTGGGCGTGAGGAACACGGGAATCGCGCCCGTCATCGTGATCGCGTGCAGGATCGACTTGTGGCAGTTGCGGTCCACCAGCACGATGTCGCCGGGCGCGACCGTTGCGTGCCAGACGATCTTGTTCGACGTGGACGTGCCGTTGGTCACGAAGAACACGTGGTCCGCGCTGAAGATGCGCGCCGCGTTGCGCTCCGAGGCCGCGACCGGGCCGGTGTGATCGAGCAGCTGGCCGAGTTCCTCGACCGCGTTGCAGACGTCGGCGCGCAGCATGTTCTCGCCGAAGAACTGGTGGAACATCTGGCCGAGCGGATTCTTCAGGAACGCGACGCCGCCCGAGTGCCCCGGGCAGTGCCATGAGTACGAACCTTCGTCGGCGTACTTGACGAGTTCCTTGAAGAACGGCGGCGCGAGCGCGTCGAGATACACGCGCGCTTCACGAATCACGTGGCGCGCGACGAACTCCGGCGTGTCCTCGAACATATGGATGAAGCCGTGCAGCTCGCGCAGGATGTCGTTGGGCAGATGGCGCGAGGTGCGCGTCTCGCCGTACAGGAAGATCGGGATGTCGGCGTTGCGCGTGCGCACCGCTTCCACGAACGCGCGCAGCGCGACGATCGCAGGCGCATGCTCGGGCGCTTCGCCATCCGTGCCTTCGACGTAGGGCAGCAGCTCGTCGTCGTCGATCGAGAGAATGAAACAGGCCGCGCGGCTCGACTGCTGCGCGAACGACGTGAGGTCGCCGTAGCTCGTCAGCCCGAGGACTTCCGCGCCCTCTTTCTCGATGGCTTCGGCGAGCGCGCGGATGCCGGAACCCGAGATGTTCTCGGAGCGAAAGTCTTCGTCGATGATGACGACGGGAAAACGAAACTTCATGGGCGATTCTCCAAAAGAAACGACCGCTGCATATGACGCGCAGCGGTCCCCGTATGTCGTTGTGTCCGGTGGCAGGGTCTGGTTCGTCAGGTCTTCGGCAGGGTCACGCCGTGCTGGCCTTGATACTTGCCGCCGCGATCCGCGTACGAAACCTCGCAGATCTCGTCGCTTTCGAAGAACAGCACTTGCGCCACCCCTTCGTTCGCGTAGATTTTCGCAGGCAAAGGTGTCGTATTTGAGAATTCCAGCGTGACGTACCCTTCCCACTCGGGCTCGAACGGCGTGACGTTCACGATGATCCCGCAGCGCGCATAGGTCGACTTGCCCAGACAGACGGTCAGGACGTTGCGCGGAATGCGGAAATACTCGACCGTGCGCGCGAGCGCGAACGAATTGGGCGGGATGATGCAGACGTCGCCCTTGAAGTCCACGAACGACTTTTCGTCGAAGTTCTTCGGATCGACGATGGTCGAGTTGATGTTCGTGAAGATCTTGAATTCGTCGGCGCAGCGGATGTCGTAGCCGTAGCTCGAGGTACCGTAGCTCACGATCTTGCGGCCATCTTCCGACATACGGACCTGATCGCGCACGAACGGCTCGATCATCTTCTGCTCTTCGGCCATGCGCCGGATCCACTTGTCGGACTTGATTGCCATGTTCGCTACTTGACGAGAAATTCGGGTCGGGAAAGCATGCGGACGGGCCCACCGGGCGCGCGCCGCGTGCGAAAGGCGCCTATTTTACGCGATGTGGATCGCCATGCCTGGAACTGCGTTTCGCGCCGGCGCAAACGCCTCGCTCACTGGGCGCGGATCAGCCCGCAGGCGAGCGCCGGGCCGGTGCCGCGCTGCGGATACGCGTAAGGGTCGATGGCGTCCCGGTGCACGATCACCGCGCGTTGCAGCACGGAGCGCACGCCGTCGAGCGAGACGTCGGGTGCGACGATAAAGCCCGACGCCACACCGTTCGAATCCGCATGGATATTGCCGAGATCGCCTTCCACCCGCACGCCGGGCTTCAGGCGCTCCGCAGCGGGCGCGAACACGGCGCCGGCGCTCGAGGCGTCGGTGGCGTTGCAGTCGCCGCGCTCGTGCACCTGCAATGCGTGATCGCTGTCGGGCTGCAGGCCCGCGAGGTTGTAGCTCACCTGCACGCCGTCCGAGTGTTCGACGAACGAAACCGTCCCGCGCACCTGGCTGCCGACGGTCGGCAGCAACTGGGCGACCGCGCGCTTCTCCTGCTGCCCCATGAAGCTCGTGCAACCCGCCAGCAGCGCGCAGCCGCAGAGCGTGACGAGGGCGATCATCCTGACGACCTGCGCATTCCCCGCTTGCCTGTCGTGTCCTTTATCCATGCGATCCTCTTGCCGGGCGGCGGCAGCCCCGTTGCTGCCGCCATACCGGACCCGATGAAGCCCACATGATACCGCGCACGCGGCGCGGCGCGCGCCTATCTGTCCCCATGCGCGGGGCGCCGCGCGAGCGCCGCGGCCCGCACCGGCGCTCAGGTGTTCTGCACGACGATGGTCGGGACCTTCGAGGTCATGTCGCGGGCGCGCTCGGCGATCTGGATTGCCACGCGGCGCGCGATCGCGCGATAGGTGGCCGCCACCGGCCCCTCGGGTGCGGCCACCACGGTGGGGTGGCCCGAATCGGCCTGCTCGCGGATGGCGATATCGAGCGGCAGGCTGCCGAGCACTTCCACGCCGTACTCCTTCGCCATGCGCTCGCCGCCGCCCGCCCCGAAAATGTGCTCGGCGTGGCCGCAGTTCGAGCAGATGTGCACGGCCATGTTTTCGACGATGCCCAGAATCGGAATGCCCACCTTCTCGAACATCTTGAGGCCCTTCTTCGCGTCGAGCAGCGCGATGTCCTGCGGCGTCGTGACGATCACGGCGCCCGTCACCGGCACGCGCTGCGAGAGCGTGAGCTGGATGTCGCCGGTGCCCGGCGGCATGTCGACCACGAGATAGTCGAGCTCACGCCAGTTGGTCTGACGCAGCAGCTGCTCGAGCGCGGACGTCGCCATCGGGCCGCGCCAGACCATCGGGTTGTCCTGCTCGATCAGAAAGCCGATCGAGTTGGCCTGCACGCCGTGGCCTTCGAGCGGATTCATCGACTGGCCGTCGGGCGACTCGGGGCGGCCCTCGATGCCGAGCATCATCGGCAGCGAAGGACCGTAGATGTCCGCGTCGAGCACGCCGACCGAAGCGCCTTCGGCGGCGAGCGCGAGCGCGAGATTCACGGCGGTCGTGCTCTTGCCCACGCCGCCCTTGCCCGAGGCCACGGCGACGATGTTCTTCACGCTGGGCAGCAGCTTCACGCCGCGTTGCACCGTATGCGCGGTAATCTCGCTTCTGACCGCGACGCGGCTCGCCTTCACGCCCGGCACGGCGGCAAGCGCCGCCTCGATCTGCGCGCGCACCGCGTCGAACTGGCTCTTCGCGGGATAGCCGAGCACGATCTCGACGCCGACCGTATCGCCATCGACGGTGACGTTGCGCACGCCCTTGGCCACCGTGTAGGGATGACCCGTGTTCGGATCCGTCAAGGCCGCGAGCGCGGCGTCGACCAAAGCCCGATCTATGCTCATTGAAACTCCGTGGGGAGAATGCCGGTCTGCGTTAGCGCCGATCCGAGTGAGGACTGATCGCCTACGCGCCGGAAATCGAAAGAAATTGTTAAGCTGCATTGCGCAAAATTGCCCGGCAGGGCACGCTTCGCGGCAGCATCGATTTTGTGTGCCGACCAGGGGGTCTCAAAGCCGCGACCCAGCGGCTTCTCGCCTGGCGGCGCCAACCTCAAGGCGTCATTGTAGTAGCTGCCGCCGCGCACCGTTCGAAGACCCTGTTCGCATGCGGGGCCGCGAACGCCGCGGGCAGCGTCCGTTCCACTCAAGAAAGGAAAGCAAATGAACACAAGAATCCTGACTCGCCTGTCCGTCTTCGCCGTGGCCGGCGCGCTCGTCGCCGGCTGCGCGACGCAGCAGGGCACCAACACGGCCGTCGGCACCGGTGTCGGCGCAGGCACGGGCGCGGCGATCGGCGCCATCTTCGGCGGCGGCAAGGGCGCGGCAATCGGCGCAGGCGCTGGCGCACTGGTCGGCGGAATCACCGGCTACAACTGGCAGAACATTCACAACAAGCTCACGGGCGCCACCAAGGGCACCGGCACGAAGATCACCGAGCAGCCGGACGGCTCGCTCAAGCTCGACATCCCGAGCAATGTGACGTTCGACACCAGCAGCTACGCGATCAAGCCGTCGTTCGCGCCGGTGCTCGACCAGGTCGCGCAGACGCTCCAGCAGAACCCGGAAGTGGTTGCGCAGGTGGTCGGCCATACGGATAACACGGGCTCCCCCGCCTACAACCAGACGCTGTCGGTCAACCGCGCCCAGAGCGTCGTGAACTACCTCGCTTCGCGCGGCATTCAGATGCAGCGCATGTCGGCAGAGGGACGCGGCGATACGCAACCGATCGCTGACAACAACACCGAAGCGGGCCGCGCTGCTAACCGCCGCGTGGAAATGTACCTGCGCGCGACGTCGCAGCACCAGGGCGGCTAAGCCGGCCCGACGCAGTCGCCGGGAACGCGGTTGCCGGCGACTGCGCAGCAAAAACAGCGACGCATCGACGGGACGGCAATCATGCCGTCCCGTTTGCATTTCGAGCGACCCGAAGATGCGTCCGCAACCCTTGCTGGACGGTCATCCGACCCCCGCTTCAACGCGCTGGGAGAGAATCGAAAAATTTTTCGAACTCTCGGGAAACCGTGCTGTCTGTCTTTACGGTACGTGTGCGGCAGTGCCGCCGCGTCACCATTCTCCTCTTGTCGTTGTTGCTCCGGGGCCAATCTTGCCCCGGTTTTTTTTGGCCGCGATTTGTGCAGCGCAACACAGCCATTGCCTGCGTAGCCCGCGCGCCCTCCAGGCATTGCGCATACGAGCGTCCATCGGCTCGCCGAACGGCGCTGCGCCCGCCCTGCTAAAATCGCGCTTTCCCCCGCAATATCGGACTTCCCCTCACTTATGTCAGCACCCGCCACCGACCTCGCAGCAGCCGGCGCGCATGCCAACCCAAGCGGCCGCCGCCAGATTCTCGTTACGTCTGCTCTGCCGTACGCCAACGGCCAGATCCACATCGGCCACCTGGTCGAGTACATCCAGACGGACATCTGGGTTCGCGCGCTGCGAATGCATGGCCACGAGGTCTACTACGTCGGTGCCGACGACACGCATGGCACGCCCGTCATGCTGCGCGCGGAGAAGGAAGGCCTCACGCCGCAGCAGCTGATCGCGCGCGTGTGGCAGGAGCACAAGCGCGACTTCGACAGCTTCGGCGTGTCGTTCGACAACTACTACTCGACGGACTCCGAAGAGAACCGTGTGCTCTCCGAGTCGGTGTATCTGGCGCTCAAGGAAGCGGGTTTCATCGAGACGCGCGACATCGAGCAGGCCTACGACCCGGTCAAGAACATGTTCCTGCCGGACCGCTTCATCAAGGGCGAGTGCCCGAAGTGCGGCGCGAAGGACCAGTACGGCGACAGCTGCGAAGTGTGCGGCTCGACCTACGCGCCCACTGACCTGAAGAATCCGTACTCGGTGGTCTCGGGCGCAACGCCCATCCGCAAGACCTCGACGCACTACTTCTTCCGTCTCTCGGACCCGCGCTGCGAAGACTTCCTGCGCGGCTGGGTGAGCGGCCTCGCGCAACCGGAAGCGACCAACAAGATGCGCGAGTGGCTGGGCGAGTCGGGCGAATCGAAGCTCGCCGACTGGGACATCTCGCGCGACGCACCCTATTTCGGCTTCGAGATTCCGGGCGCGCCCGGCAAGTACTTCTATGTGTGGCTCGACGCGCCGGTCGGCTATTACGCGAGCTTCAAGAACCTGTGCGAGAAGCGCGGCCTCGATTTCGAGGCATGGGTGAAGGCCGGCTCGAAGACCGAGCAGTACCACTTCATCGGCAAGGACATCCTGTATTTCCATACGCTGTTCTGGCCGGCCATGCTGCAGTTCTCGGGCCACCGCACGCCGACCAACGTCTTCGCGCACGGCTTTTTGACCGTGGACGGCGCGAAGATGTCGAAGTCGCGCGGCACGTTCATCACGGCGGAAAGCTATGTGACCACGGGCCTGAACCCCGAGTGGCTGCGCTACTACTTCGCCGCGAAGCTCAACAGCACGATGGAAGACCTCGACCTGAACCTCGAGGACTTCCAGGCGCGCGTGAACAGCGACCTCGTCGGCAAGTACATCAACATCGCAAGCCGCGCGGCGGGCTTCCTGATCAAGCGCTTCGACGGCCGCGTGCAGGATAGCGCGATGCATCATCCGCTGCTCGAGCAACTGCGCGGCGCCATTGCGCAGATCGCTGCGCATTACGAAGCACGCGAATACAGCCGCGCACTGCGCCAGACGATGGAACTCGCCGACACCGTGAACGGTTACGTCGATACGGCCAAGCCGTGGGAGCAGGCCAAGGATCCGGCCAACTCGTTGGCGCTGCACGAGACCTGCAGCGTGAGCCTCGAAGCGTTCCGCCTGCTTTCGCTCTCGCTGAAGCCGGTGCTGCCGACGCTCGCGCAAGGCGTCGAACAGTTCCTCGCGATCGAGCCGCTGACCTGGGCCGATGCAGGCAAGGCGCTCTCGTCGCAACAGCCGATCAACGCGTACAAGCACCTGATGACGCGCGTCGATCCGAAGCAGATCGAAGCGCTGCTCGCCGCGAACCGCGATTCGCTGCAGGCGACCGATGCGCCCGCCGCCTCGGCTGCGGAGGCGAACAAGAAGTCGAAGGCCGCCAGGGAAGCGAAGAAGCCGGCCGCCGATGAAACGCCGGAGGTCATCTCCATCGACGACTTCGCGAAGATCGACCTGCGCGTGGCGCTGATCGTCGACTGCAACATCGTCGAAGGCTCGGACAAGCTGCTGCAACTCACGCTCGACGTGGGCGAGGAAAAAACGCGCAACGTGTTCTCGGGCATCCGTTCGGCGTACAAGCCGGAAGACCTCAAGGGCAAGCTCACGGTGATGGTCGCGAACCTCGCGCCGCGCAAGATGAAGTTCGGCATGTCCGAAGGGATGGTGCTCGCGGCGTCTTCGGCCGACGAGAAGGCCGAACCGGGTCTGTACATTCTCGAGCCGCATAGCGGCGCGAAGCCGGGCATGCGGGTCAAGTAAAACCCGCTCGCCGATGTCATACGAAACGCCCCTTGCGAGGGGCGTTTTTTTGCGCCTGGCTTTTCGAGGCGCTAGCGGCGAAGCCGGTCGAAACGCCGCGTATAGAGAATATCGGCGCCGTTGAAGGTGCCGCCGTAGACCACCAGCGACCAGTAGCGCGAGAGGTTGATCGTGGCCTTGACCGCGTTCGACGCCGACTGCAGGCCCTGCTCATAGCCGATCACGAGACGCTGGTTGATGGCCTTCGCGATCATGACGACCTCGGTGTCGGTCAGGCCCACCTCGCTGCGCCCGATCGAAAACTCGTCGAGGCCGATGCTCTGCGCAATACGCTTGCCTTGCGCGCTGCCGAGCAGGGCGAGCGCCGTCGTCATCGCGCTCTGCTGGCCCAGGTTGTTGCCCTGGTCGGTGCCGTGCCCGAACAGCAGCCAGGAGAGCTTTTCGTTATCGGGCACGTTGGGCTCGGAAACGAGCCGCACCGCCGGCGCCTGCACGGTGCCGGTAACCTGCACGCCCGCCTCGACCTGCTGGTTGCGCCGCATCGCGAGAATGTTGATGCCCGGATTGCCCACCGGCCCGTTGAATGTGAAGAAGCCGTTCTCGATATTGAGCTTGGTGCCGAACGCCGTGTAGGTGGAGCCCTCGGTCACGCGTACGTTGCCGACCGCGCGCAGCGGGACATCCGGCGCGCTGTTGACCGTAATCGTGCCCGCCAGACCCAGATCCGCGCCCTGCCCGCGGAAGCGGAAGTCGTGGCCGAGATCGATGTCGACGTTCGCGCGCGGGGCAAAGCGCGGCGCGGGCTTGGTCGACGCCGTCTCTTCGATGGGCGGCCTGCCGCCGACCGTGGTGCCGTCGGGGCGCACGATCACGACGTCGTCGCCGAGCGACGGCGCGGGCAACTCCGGCATGTCGAAGAGCGCGCGATCGACGGTGAACTTGCCGTCGATCTGCATGCCGCCCAGATGCCCGCCGTTGGCGATGCTCGCGCTGCCGGAGAGCGACAGCTTGCGGTCGGGCGAAGCGAAAAGCTCGAGCTTGTCCGCGACGATGCTCGCGGTGAGATCGGGCTCCGCGTTGTCGAGCCGCACCTGGCCCTTCGCGCGCAGCGTGCCGCTCGTCGCGCCGTGGAACTCCACCTGCTGGAAGTCGACGAGGTTCTGCGAGAGCGCGATGCGGATCACGCCGTCCTTCAGCTCCACGCCCTGGTCGACCATGGTGGCCGAGATGCCGTCGCCGACGAGCGACCCCGTGAGGTTCGGCTTCGCGACCGTACCGCCGAGCGCGAGTTGCAGCGCGAGATGGCCGTCGAGCAGGTAAGTCGGGCCGAGCATGCCGCCCGTGTTCCTGAGCGAAGGCACGTTCGCCTTGATGGTGCCGCCGATCGGCGCCTCGTCCGCGACGGTGAGAATGCCGTCGCGCGGCATGAGCGTCGTGTAGGCATCGATGTCGAGCATGCCCACGCGGCTCGCCAGCGCATGCGCCGTGAGCGTGAGCCGGTTGCCGCCGCTGAAGGCCGCGCGCACGTTGAGGTCGCCCACGCCGAGCGAGGCAAAGCCGCGGCCGACCTCGGTCGTGATGTCGCCCGAGCGGCGCTTGATCTGCACATAGCCGGTGGCCGTCGGGCCGACGGAGAAGTCCCAGTCGCCGTCGAAGATCAGGTCGGTCCTGAGCGTGGACGGCACGCCCGTGAACTGCTGGCGGATCTGCATGATGCGCGCGAGCGAGACGTTGGTGAGCGTGCCCGCCGAGCGGATGCGGCCATGGTCGAGATCGAACGATTTCAGCTCGAGCGAGGCGCCTTCCCCCGTGATGCGCGTCGCGCCGAGCGTGACCTTGCCGGGGCCCGCGCTCACCGTCAGCGGCGACTGCAGTTTCAGGCCGGGCACGCCGCGGTTCTCGAGTTGCGTCACCGTGCCGTTCCAGCGCGTGCCTTCGCGCGTGTCCTGGAGGCCGCCGTTGGCCGCCGCCACGAAGTCGATCGGCTGGCCCTGGACCTTGCCCTTCGCGCTCGCCGTGAGCGTGTGCTTCGCGCGCGTGCCGTCGAGGCGCGCGGTGAGCGTCGTGATATCGACGCCCGCCGCAGCAATGTCGCTCGCGTCGGTGCTGAAGGCGAGCGCGCCGTTCGCGCCGTCGCGCGCGAGCGCCCGACCCTCGGCATGGCCGACGCGGTTATCGCCGAACACCACGTGGTCGGCCTTGTAGTCGAGCGAGACATCGGGATGCGCGAAGGTACCGGTGACATCGCCGTTCGCCGCGAGCTGGCCAGCGATGCCAAAGCCGAGCCGGTCGAGCTGCGGCGCATCCACGCGAAAGCGCAGGCGGTCGCCACGCGCGCCGAAGCTGCCTTGCAGATCCACGGTATTGCCCGCGACCGAGAGGTTCGCGCGGCTCGGCAGAATACGCGAGCCCGCCAGCTGGATGAGGCCCTGGCCCGTGAGCGGCAGGTCGTCGTAGACGCTCGGGCCGAGCTTGAACTCGGCCCGCGTCGTGAAGGTGGGCGCGAGCGTGCCGCTCGCGTTGAGCGTGCCGTTCACGCGCGCCTCGATGCGCCGGGCTGCGGGACGCGTGGCCGGCCGCGGCTTCGCCTGGGGCTCGGCCGCCCCGCGCGGGCTGCTCTCTTTCGCGTTCTCGACGCGCTTTTGCTCGGCGGCCTGCTCGCCCGATTGCGCGGGGTTGAGCGACGGGTTCAGCGCCGGATTGAGCGCGAGATTGCGTTGCGGGTTGAGCGCGTCGGCGGCGGGCTGGGCCGCGGGCCGCGGCCGGGCGGGCGGCGCGGGCGGCTTCGCAGCCGTGCGCGCCGGTGTTTGCGACGTGAGCGACAGCGGATCGAAATTGGTCAGCACCGCCTTGAGTTGATAGGTGGAGCTGGCGTCGTGCTTGAGCGCGCCCGACAGGTCGATGCGCCCTGCCCCCGAAGTCAGCCGCACGTCGTTGAGCGACAGGCGCGCGGGGTCCTGCGTGATCTTGCCCTGCACGCGCAGCGCCGCCTTCGGGTCGGCGAGATCGAGCGTGACGCTCTGGACGTCGCCATTCAGCCGCACGCCGACTGGCCCCGCGAATTGCGTCGCGCGCACGCTCGACTGGATCGCGTTGAGGTCGAGCCCGGCCACCTTCAGGTCGAAACGGCCGTCGCGCCCGCTGATCGTGCCGCCGCCGGTGACCGTCGCGTTCTTCACGAGACGCACGGCGAGCTTCGGGATGCGCTGCGTCTTCGCATCGAGCACCACGTCGGCGTGGGCGTCGATGAGCGGCAGCAGCTTTTCGTCGACGGCGCCCGGCTTCGCGTTCACGATCGAGACCGCGCCCGCCACCGTGAAGCCCGCCGCGTTGCTGCGCGCGCGCGCCGCGTCGGCCGCGGCCGAGGCTGCAGCCGCGGCATCGGGCTTCGCGCCGCCCGCCGGCGCCGATGCGAGCGCCGGCGCCGAAGCCGGCGTCACGTCCGACACCGCCGCCGCGCCCGAAGCCACCGCCGCGAGCGCCGCCGGCACGCCTGCCGCGCCGCCCGGCACCGGCTGCAGCTGCGCACGCACGGCGAGGTCGGCGAACGGCGCGCCCGGTGCGAACGCCTGCGGATTGACATGATCGAACGCGAGCGTGACGCGCTGCAGCGGCACGGAAGCGAACGGCGTGGCCTCCACGTGCGCGCGGCCCGTGAGCTTCATGCCGCTTGCCTCGACATCGGCCGTGAGCGCCTCGAGCGAGCCGGCGAGGTTTGCGCTGACCTGCACGTCTTCGCCGTTCACCTTGCCGGAGTAGCCCAGGTCGCCCGTGAGCGGGAACGGCCGCACGCCGTCGAGCAACGCCCGCGCGCTCACCGCGCCAAACGGCGTGTCGAGACGCTCGATGGCGGCCTCGTGATGGCGGCCGTCGCTGCGGCCGTGGAACTGGAAGTGCGAGAACTCGTTGGTCGAGGTGCCTTCGTGCACCGTGAGCTTGTCCACCTGCAGGTCGCGGATCTCGAGCCCGAGCGGCAGCTGCAGGTTTTCCGGCAGCTTCATGGGCGAAGAAGGCTCGTGCGAAGGCACGATGCGCATCTCGATGTCGCCGGCGTGCAGATAGTCCACCACGAAGCGCCACGGTTTCTGGCCGAAGCCCTGCAGCTCCCATTGGCCGCCGATGCGGTCGACCTTGAGCGTGTTGCCGTCGGTGCCGCGCCAGCTCAGGTTGGAAAAGCGCACGCCGCTCGCGAGCGTGCCGCCTTCGAACCGGCCCGCGAGCTTGCCGTCGAGCAGCCTGACTGCCGCGCGCCACGCGTAGGCCGTGCCGCGCTCGGTGGTCAGCACGCCATAGAGCAAGCCGGCGACGAGTCCGACGAGCAGCACCGGCACGACGATCGCCCAGGCAAGCGCCTTCCAGAGCCGCGGCCCGTGGCGCCGCGGCGGCGCACCGTCGCCGCCGTCGCCGCCATGGCCGCCGGGTTCACCGCGCGCTTCATCGTCCGGGCTGCGGCCAGGCTCCCCCGGCGGCACCGCGAACGTAGCCGGCAGCCATGTCACCGCAGCGAAACGGCGCGCGCTCATGCCGCCCCCTCGCCGTGCGGCGCAGGAAGCGTTGAAAAGCGGAGCAGCGAGCGCGTCATCATCAGAAGGCGATCCCGAGTGTCAGATAAGGCCGCACGCTGTGAGTGCGAAAACCATAGGCGAGATCGAGGTTGACCGGCCCGACGGGACTGCGCCAGCGCGCGCCGATACCCGCGCCCGGATCGAACTCCTTTTCGCCCCAGGTATCGGTGGCGGTGCCGACGTCGAAGAACGCCGCGCCGCCCCAGTCGTGGCTGAACCAGTGCTGGTACTCCACTGAGCCGGTGACGAGATACTTGGTCGGCAGGATCGAGCCCGACTGGTCGTTACCGATGCTCTGGAACGAGTAGCCGCGCACCGAGTTCGAACCGCCCGCACGAAACAGAAGCGACGCGGGGATGCCGTTCGACGGGCCGCTCGTGAACACGCCGCCCAGCTCCGCGCGGAACACCATGATGTCGCTGTGGCCGATCGGCAGGTATTGCTGGCCGCGCATGTAGGCGCGCAGGAAGCTCTGCTCGGCGCCCACGTTCTTGAGCGCGAGGCCCGCCTCCATGCGGATGATGTTGCCCGAGCGCGGAAAGAGCGGGTCGTCGACATTGCGGCGCGTCCAGCCCCAGGTCGGCACGAGCGCATAGGCCCGCGAGGACGGCCCGACGTTCTGCGTGAGACGGTCGTCGTAGAACATCAGCGCGTACGCGTAGTCGATGTTTTGCGAGGTGCGCGTGCGCTGCACCCCGACACGCGCGCTATAGATGTTCGTATCCGAGACGTCGGTCGTCGTGTAGGAAGCGACGAGGCTGTTGGTCCAGGCGCGCGGACCAGGCGGCATCGAAAGCTGGACCTGACCGAACTTCTGGATCTGGTCGAGCCGCCCCTGCACCTGGAACGGCCACGCAGCCCCGAACGTGTTCAGGTAGGTGTAGGAGCCCTGGACGTGCGCGCCGGTGTCGGTCGAATAACCCACGCCGCCGCGGAAGTTGTTGTACGGGAACTCGCTCACCTTCACGTGCACGGGCGTCTCGAGCGGCTTTTGCGTGTTCGCGTCGACGTCGATCGCCACGCTCGCGTAGTACGGCGTGTTCTGCACCTGGCGCTGCAGTTCGGCCACGCGCTTCAGGTCGTAGATTTCGCCCGGCGAAAGCGGATTCACGTTGTCGATGATGTAGCCCGGATAGCGCCGCGGGCCGGACACATCGAGCTTGCCCAGCGTGAAGGTCGGCCCGCTGTCGAACGTTACGGAAAGTTGCGCGTCATGCCTGAGCGGATCGACGCGCGCCTCCGAAAACGTGATCTTGGCGCCGAGGTAGCGGCGCGCCTGCAGCGCCTTGAGCGAGGCGTTCTTGGCGTCGTCCCAGCCCGACTGCGTAAAGGCGTCGCCTTCGTGCAACGAGAATGCGAAGCGCGCGGTGTTCTCCTGCGCCGGGTCTTCCGTGAGGACCGGGCCGCGAAACACGAGCTTCACCGACGAAATCGTCGTGCGCGGCCCCGCGTCGACGCTCACCCGCACGTGCCGCCGGCCGTCGATCGTGCGCACGTCGGTGCGTACGACCGGCGTGAAATAGCCCGCCGTCGAGGCGAGGTCGCGCACCTGCTGCGGCGTCGCGGTCACGAGGAACTCGAACTGGTCCTCGTTCACGTCCGAGCGCGTGGCAAAGCGCGCAATGTCGAGGTGCGTCTCGAGCAGCTTGCGCAGGTCGCGCGGGGAGGCCTGGATTTCGACGTCGTAGTAGGTGCGCGGGCGCATCCACGGCAGGAGGGTGGTCAGGATGTCGGCCCGGGCGGGCGGCGCCACGGCGGAGCACACGGTGAGGCACACGATCAGGCACGCGGCGAGCCGTGGCCGCGCCGCCCGCGAGGGGCGCCGCCGTGCGCACAATGCTTCGATCACCCATCCCGCCAAACGCCACCTCCGGCCGTCGTAGAACTGGTTGCCACCGGTTGCGCCGCTCGCGCGCAGGGCACGGGAAGCGGCAACGGGCGCAAACGCGTTATTTCACCACATCGGCGCGTCAAAACCCCAGGAGGAGGTGCAAAGCGTGCCACAACGGCGGGCGCGGCCGGGCCGACGGCGCGCGCGGGGCGGCCTCGGGGATGGCCAATGCAATCCGCCCGGGCGGATGTTCCGCGGCGTTCGCTTGCGGTAAAATTGCCGCCGACAGAATTAGCGGCGCGGCGCAATCAGGCGCCCCGCCTTACTGGACGGACGTCAGCCATGTATCAGTCGGACATCACGCAGTTCATCAACCAGCTCAAGCAGCAAAAGCCGCAGCTCGAAGAACAGCAACGCAAGGGCCGCGCGCTCCTGTGGGACAAGCAGCCGATCGACCTCGACGAGCGCGAGCGCCAGCAGGCTTCGCGCGTGAAGCAGACGTCTTACGTCTACTACCAGAACTTCTGATGGCCGAGGCCGACGGGGCCGGCGCGCCGCCAGCAGGCGAGCACGCGGCCAGTCACGCGGGCCACGCTGCCGGGCAAACGCCCGGTGAGGCGCTGACCACGCCCGCGACCGACTCGACGCCCGACACGGTCGACGGCGTCGCGTTCGCACGCCTTTACGGCGAGCCGCTCTTCAAGCTCCCGCAGGACCTCTACATCCCGCCGGATGCGCTCGAAGTCTTCCTCGAGACCTTCGAAGGCCCGCTCGACCTGCTGCTGTACCTGATCCGCAAGCAGAACTTCAACGTCCTCGACATCCCGATGGCGGAGGTCACGACCCAGTACCTCGGCTACGTCGAGCAACTGCGCAAGACCAACCTCGAACTCGCGGCCGAATATCTGCTGATGGCGGCCATGCTCATCGAGATCAAGTCGCGCATGCTGCTGCCGGTCAAGAAGGCCGATACCGGCGAGGAAGCCGAGGACCCGCGCGCCGAACTCGTGCGGCGCCTGCTCGAATACGAGCAGATGAAGCTCGCCGCCCAGCGCCTGGACCAGCTGCCGCAGCTCGGCCGCGACTTCCTGCGCGCCGAGGTCTATATCGAGCAGAGCATCACGCCGCGCTTTCCCGACGTGGACAGCAACGACCTGCGCGCCGCGTGGGCCGACGTCATCAAGCGCGCGAAGCTCGTCCAGCATCACAAGATCTCGCGCGAGGAGCTCTCGGTGCGCGAGCACATGAGCATCATCCTGCGCCGGCTCCAGGGCGAGCGCTTCATGGAGTTCTCCGAGCTGTTCGACACTACGCGCGGCGTGCCCGTCGTGGTCGTGAACTTCATCGCCATGCTGGAGCTGTCGCGCGAATCGCTCATCGAGATCACCCAGCCCGAGCCGTTCGCGCCGATCTACGTGCGGCTCGCGTACCTGCCTGCCTGATCCTCGGCCCCGCCTTGCCCGGGTCCGCGCGCGGCGAGCCAATAAATAGGACCACATCGCGCAGGCGCCTGCGCCGGGCCGCACAGCGGAACGCCAGGACAACCCCCTACCCGAGGCGGGTGCGCCGCATTCACAAATCCACTACAATCGCCCGCGCCTGCCCGGTCTCGTCCCATATACGGGACACGGCGCCACTCGCGCGAACCGGGCGCGCGACGTCCGCTCGCCGCCCTTCGTCCGGGCCTCTGGCTTGCGGCCGTGCAACCCCAGTCTTGCCCCGCGCGAGGCATAAAGCATCCGATCATGAAAGTCATTAGCTCGATTCAGGAATTGCGCGACCAGTTGCGCGGCCAAAACCGCACCGCGTTCGTGCCGACGATGGGCAACCTGCACGAAGGCCATCTCTCGCTGATGCGCCTCGCGCGCCAGCACGGCGACCCGGTCGTGGCGAGTATTTTCGTCAACCGGCTGCAGTTCGGTCCGAACGAGGACTTCGACAAGTATCCGCGCACGCTTCAGGACGACATCGAGAAGCTGCAGAAGGAAAACGTCTACGTGCTGTTCGCGCCCACCGAGCGCGACATGTACCCGCAGCCGCAGGAGTACCGCGTGCGCCCGCCGCACGATCTGGGTGACATTCTGGAAGGCGAATTCCGCCCCGGCTTCTTCGAGGGCGTGTGCACGGTCGTCATGAAGCTGATGTCGTGCGTGCAGCCGCGCGTGGCCGTGTTCGGCAAGAAGGACTACCAGCAGCTCATGATCGTGCGCGCGATGTGCAACCAGTTCGCGTTGCCGACCGAAGTGATCGCCGCCGAAACGGTGCGCGACACCGACGGCCTCGCGCTCAGCTCGCGCAATCGCTACCTCACGGAAACCGAGCGCGCCGAGGCGCCGCAACTGGCGGGCGTGCTGCGCGCGATCCGCGAGTCGGTGCTGTCGGGCCGCCGCGACTTCCAGCGGCTCGAACTCGACGCCATGGCGACGCTCGCCGCGCGCGGCTGGAAGCCCGACTACATCGCGATCCGCAAGCGCGCGAACCTGCTGCCGCCCGCGCCGGGCGTGGCCGGCGACGCCGAGTCGCCGCTCGTCGTGCTGGCCGCCGCGAAGCTCGGCGCGACGCGCCTGATCGACAACCTCGAGATCTGAGGGCCGCGGGCGGCCGCGCCGTCCCGCTTTCAACCAATCCCCCCAGATTCCGCTTACCCGCGGCGGGCCGCGCGCCCGCTCGCCTGAGGAGACCCTCCATGCAACGCCATATGCTCAAGTCGAAGATCCACCGCGTCGCGGTCACGCACTGCGAGCTGCACTACGAAGGCTCGTGCGCCATCGACGAAAACCTGCTCGAAGCGGCGAACATCGTCGAAAACGAGCGCATCGACATCTGGAACATCAACAATGGCGAGCGCTTCACGACCTACGCGATCAAGGGCGAGCGCGGCAGCGGCATGATCTCGCTGAACGGTTCGGCCGCGCGCCGCGCGCAACTGGGCGACCTCGTGATCATCGCGGCGTTCGCGAACGTGGAAGAGGAAGAGCTCAAGGCCGGCTGGAAGCCTGACCTCGTATTCGTAGACGAGAACAACCGCATCAAGGGCAGCCGCGACCACGTGCCCACGCAAGCCTGGAGCTGACACGCGGGTCTGGCCGGCGCGGCTCATCGGGCCCGCGCCGCCGTACCTGCGCGCTTATTTGCCGTCGACCCAGCCGATAATCGACTGCCACTGGTCGAGGTCCTTCTCGACCCGGCTCTTCGCGACGTCCCACAGCGTGAGGCCGTGCGCGGCGAGCTGCACGTAGTTCTGCGTGTCACGCAGATAGCCCAGCACCGGCAGCTCGAGGCCCTCGACGAAGCGCTGCAGCTGCTCGGCCGAGCGCGTGCGCGCATCCACCCGCATGCCCACCACGCCCACCTGGATCGCCCCCTTGCGCACGGACTTTTCCTTGGCGAGGCGGTTCAGGAAGTCCTGGGTGGCGAGAATGTCGAACATCGAGGGCTGCAGCGGCACGATCACCTTGTCAGCCAGCTCGATGATCGCCTGGAGCCGGTTGCCGTGCAGGCCGGCGGGCGTGTCGATGACTGCGTGCTCGAGTCCCTTGGGCGGCTTCGCCGGGTTGTCCAGATCGACCTGCCAGCTTTCGATGGCCGGCAGCGTCGCGGGCCGCAGATCGAGCCAGGCGTGCGAGGACTGCTGCCGGTCGAGGTCCGCGAGCGCGACCCACTCGCCTTGTGCGGCGAAATAGCCGGCCAGATTGGTGGACAGCGTGCTCTTTCCCACGCCGCCCTTGGGATTCGCCACCACGATTACCGTCATGAATGCTCCCGTCAGGATGGCTGGCGCAAGGCCAGCCGGATTGCCGTGATTTTTGCGTGATGCGTTGTTCGATACCTGGCGAGGCGCCTTGCAGACCAGCCGGCGCCCCGAATCAACCGTCCGATATTATCGGCAAATTGCGCGCCGCCGAAGCCCCCCACGAGCGCGCACCCGCAATGTTCATATCAAATCAAGGAGACTGAGCGACCATGAGCACGCTACGCCACGACATCACGATCGAATCCCTGCTCGAGCGGCAGCGCGGTCGCCTGCCCGATTTGCTGGGCTTTCGGCCGCTGGTCCTCGAGCAAGGCCTCCTGCGCGCCGAACTCGACGTGCGCAGCGACCTGCTCGCCCCCAATGGCTTCCTGCACGCCGCCACGGTAATCGGCCTCGCCGACACGGCCTGCGGCTACGCCTGCCTCGCGCACTTGCCGCCCAACGCGAAGAACTTCACGACCATCGAGATCAAGAGCAATCATCTCGGCACCGCGCGCGAAGGCACGATCTCGGCCGTGGCCAGGGGCGTGCACCTCGGGCGCAGCACCCAGGTCTGGGACGCCACCGTGAGCGGCCCGGACGGCAAGACCATCGCGCTGTTCCGCTGTACGCAGATGGTGCTTTACTGAGCCGGCCAGCCGCGCTTTTAGCTGCACTTTTAGCCGATGACGCCGAACACCTTCTCCAGATCGAGGCTCGCCGCGAGCGTGTCCGCGAGCCGCTCCAGCGACGCCTCGCGCAACGCCGGGTAGTCCACCGCGCGCGCCTGCGCGAGCCCGGCCCAGCGCAAGAGTGCGGCGCAGGCCTGCGGCGTGTCGAAGAGGCCGTGCACGTAGGTCGCGAATATCTGGCCGTCCGCCGAGCGCGCACCATCCGGGCGCGTCGCCCCCTCGTCTCCCTCAGCGAGCCACAGCGCGGGCGACTCAAGCGCGCGCCCACGCGTCTCGCCCATGTGAATTTCGTAGCCCGCCACGCGCGCCGGGTCCGCATCAGCGTCCCCTTGCGCGCCCTCCAGCGCGAGCGCGCCCGTCACGTTCCTCAAGGTCTTTTCGCGCGTGAGCACGGTCTCGTAGTCGAGCCAGCCGAAGCCCTCGACCGCGCCCGGCTCGCCCTCCACGCCATGCGGATCGGCAATCGCGCGGCCGAGCATCTGCATGCCGCCGCAAATGCCGAGCACGCACCCGCCATAGCGCAGATGCCGCGCGAGCGCGGTCTGCCAGCCCTGGGCGCGCAGCCACGCGAGGTCGTCACGCACGTTCTTCGAGCCCGGCAGGATCACGAGATCGGCGGCAGGCGGCGCTTCGCCCGTGCGCACATAGGTGAAATCGACCTGCGGATGGGCGCGCAGCGCGTCGAAGTCGGTGTGGTTGCTGATGTGCGGCAGCGCCGGCACGACCACGCGCAGCGTCTCGCCGCCGGCCTGGGCGCCGCTGTGGGCGGCGCCCGGCAGCATGTCCTCGGCGTCGAGCGTGAGGCCGTGCAGATACGGCACGACGCCCAGCACCGGCTTGCCGGTCTGCTGCTCGAGCCAGGCGAGGCCGGGTTCCAGCAGCGTGCGGTCGCCGCGAAAGCGGTTGATGACGAAACCTTTGACGCGCGCGCGCTCGCTCTCCGAAAGACAGGCCAGCGTGCCGATCAGATGCGCGAACACGCCGCCCCGGTCGATGTCGGCCACGAGCACGACCGGGCAATCGACTGCCTCGGCGAAACCCATGTTGGCGATGTCGTTGGCGCGCAGATTCACTTCGGCGGGGCTGCCCGCACCTTCGACGAACACCGTGTCGTAGCGCGCGCGCAGACGCGCATAGGACGCCAGCACGGCCTCGCGCGCGAGCGGCTTGTAGTCCTGGTACGCGCGCGCGCCCAGGTTCATGCGCGCCTTGCCGTGGATGATGACCTGCGAGCCGAGGTCGCTATTGGGTTTGAGCAGCACCGGATTGAGATCGGTGTGCGCCTCGATGCCGGCGGCGACCGCCTGCAGCGCCTGGGCGCGGCCGATCTCGCCGCCGTCCACGGTCACGGCGCTGTTGAGCGCCATGTTCTGCGGTTTGAACGGCGCGACGCGCGCACGCGCGCGGCGCGCGAGGCGGCACAGGCCGGCGACGAGCGTGCTCTTGCCGGCGTCGGAGGTCGTGCCCTGGATCATCAGCGTGCCGGCGGGTACGCGGGGCACGGCGGGTAGCGTGGCGGTCATGAAGCGCTTGGGTGGGCCGAAGAGTCACGGAAAGGCGAACGCGCATTATCCCATCGCCCCGCCGCCCGATGCAGAACCACGGCGCGGCATTGGCCGATGGGACAACGGCGAGCCTGGGCGCAGCCGTTACAATCACGCGATGAATTCGCGCGATCTCACCTTCATCGTCGGCGGCGCGCGCTCGGGCAAGAGCGCGCACGCCGAACGCCTCGCGGCCGCGAGCGGCCTGCCGGTCACCTATATCGCCACCGCGCGCGTGACGGACGACACCGAGTTCGCCGAGCGCATCGGCCACCATCGCGCGCGCCGGCCCGCGCACTGGGCGCTCGCCGAGGCGCCGCTCGATCTCGCGGACGCACTCGACGCTGCGGCGGCGCCCGGCCAGTGTGTGCTGATCGACTGTCTCACGCTGTGGCTCGCGAACCTGCTCTGCCCTGCCGACTCCCACGCGCCGCTGCCCGACTGGCGCGAGCGCCTCGACGCCTTCGCCGCCGCCTGCGAGCGCGCGCAAGGCACGGTGCTCGTGGTGAGCAACGAGATCGGCATGGGCGTCGTGCCGATGGGCGCGGCCACGCGCCTTTACGTGGACGAACTCGGCCGCCTCAATCAGCGCATCGCGGCGCTCGCCGACCGCGCCACGCTCGTCGCCGCGGGTCTGCCTTTGGTGCTCAAGGCGCCGCGCGGGACCTCATGATGCTCTCGCTACCCGTCACCGCCGCGCTCGCCGTGGCCGGCGTCGCTGTGGACCGCTGGCTCGGCGAGCCGCGCCGCGCGCACCCGCTCGTCGCCTTCGGCAAATACGCGAACCACATCGAAGCGCGCCTGAACACGGGCCGCCGCGGCCGTCCGCTCGGCCTCGTCGCATGGCTCGCCGCCGTTGCGCCGTCCGTCATCGTCGCTGCGCTGCTGTGCGCGCTGCTGCCCTGGCCGCTCGCCTGGGCGCTGCACGTTGCGCTGCTCTGGTTCGCGCTCGGCGCGCGCAGCCTCACGGAGCACATCGCGCCGATCGGCGCCGCGCTCGCCCGGCGCGACCTCGCCGCCGCGCGCGAGTTGACGGGCCGCATCGTCTCGCGCGACACAGCCGGGGCAGACGCCACCGCGCTCGCGCGCGCGGCCGTCGAATCGGCGCTCGAAAACGGCAACGACGCGATCTTCGGCGCGCTGTTCTGGTTCGCGATCGCGGGCGGCCCCGGCGCCCTCGGCTTCCGCCTCGCCAACACGCTCGATGCCATGTGGGGCTACCGCACGCCGCGCTTCCTGCGCTTCGGCTGGGCGGCCGCGCGCATCGACGACGTGCTCAACTGGATTCCCGCGCGCCTCACGGCCGCGAGCTACGCGCTGCTCGGCGACACGCGCGTGGCGCTGCGCTGCTGGCGCGAACAGGCGCATCGCTGGGAGAGCCCGAACGCGGGTCCCGTCATGGCCTCCGGCGCGGGCAGCCTGAACGTGCTGCTGGGCGGCGCGGCCGTTTATCACGGCATGCTCGAGGAGCGCCCGGCGCTCGGCGCGGGCTCGCCGCCGCGAGCACAGCACGTGGATGCTGCCTTGCGGCTCGTCGAGCGCACGACCATTCTGTGGCTCGCGGCGCTGCTCGCACTGGCCTTCGTGAGCGTGGCGACCCATGTCTGAGCACGCTGCCGCACTCGTCGCGCACGGCGGCAATCTGCACGAAGCCGCGCAGCGTTACGGCATCGCCTGGGACGCCTGGATCGACCTCTCCACCGGCATCAATCCGCACGGCTACCCGGTGCCGCCGGTGCCGTCCGCGGCATGGCGGCGCCTGCCCGACGATGGGGACGGCTTCGCCGCGTGCGCCGCGCGCTACTACGGCGCGCCCGACGCCCACCACGTGTTGGCGGTGGCTGGCAGTCAGGCCGCGATCCGCGCGCTGCCAGCGTTGTTGCCGCGCGCGCATGTAGCAATCGCGCCGCTCACTTACGGGGAGTACGCACCGGCATTCGCGCGCGCGGGCCATGAGATCGTGCCGCTCGACGTCACGCAGGACACGCTGCCCGATACCGTCACGCACGCCGTCGTGGTGAATCCTAACAATCCGACGGCCACGCATCTGGCTGCCGCCCACCTGCTGCATTGGCATGCGCAACTCGCGGCGCGCGGCGGCACGCTGATCGTCGACGAAGCCTTTGCCGATGCCCTCGGCCACAAGCGATCCGAAACGCTTGCGCGCGCAACGAGCCGGGAAGGACTCGTCGTGCTGCGCTCGCCGGGCAAGTTCTTCGGGCTCGCGGGCGCGCGCTGCGGATTCGCGCTCGGCGCCCCCGCCCTGCTGGCCGCGTTGCGCGCGCATCTGGGCGCGTGGACCGTGAGCGGGCCGGCGCGCCACGCCGTCACCCATGCGTTCGAAGACAGCGCGTGGCAGAACGACATGCGCATTCGCCTCGCCGCCGACAGCGCGCGCCTCGTCGCGCTGCTGCGCGCTCACGGCTTCACGCCGCACGCCACGCCGCTGTTCGCCTGGATCACGGACCCGCGCGCGCCCGCGCTGCAGGACGCGCTCGCCTGCCACGCCGTGTGGACGCGCCGCTTCGACGCGCCGGCCAGCCTGCGCTTTGGCCTGCCCGCGTCCGAGGGCGAGTGGCAGCGCTTCGAAAGCGCACTCGGGCAAGCCATGCGGATGATCGGTTGATGCGCGCGGCCACCACGGCGTTGGCGCTGCTGGCCGCGATGATCCTCCCGTGCGCCGCGCATGCGAGCGTCACCGCCATCGACGACGCGGGCGGCACCGTCTCCCTCCCCGCGCCTGCGCAGCGCGTAGTGAGCCTCGCGCCCCACGTGACCGAGTTGCTCTACGCCGCGGGCGGCGGCGCGAAAGTGGTCGGCGCCGTGGCCTACAGCGACTACCCGCCCGAAGCGCAAAAGGTGCCGCGCGTGGGCGACAACCGCGCGCTCGACCTCGAGCGCATCGCCGCGCTCAAGCCCGACCTCATCGTGGTCTGGCGTCACGGCAACGCGCAGCAGCAGCTCGATCGTCTGCGCGCGCTGCACATCCCTCTCTTTTTCAGCGAGCCGCACAAGCTCGACGATGTCGCGACCTCGCTCACTCGCCTCGGCGTGCTGCTCGGCACCGAAGACACCGCGCAGGCCGCCGCGTCTGCTTACCGTCGCGACATCGCGCAGCTGCGCGCACACTATGCGCAGCGCGCACCCGTGAGCGTGTTCTACGAAGTCTGGGATCAGCCGCTGATGACCCTCAACGGCTCGCACATGATCAGCGACGTGATCACGCTCTGCGGCGGCCGCAACGTGTTCGCGGCGCTCGAACCGCTCGTGCAGACGGTGTCGACGGAAGCCGTCCGCGCCGCCAATCCCGATGCGATCGTCACCGCGTCGCAAGGCGCGACGTCGCCGGACCGGCCGCTGCCGAGCCTCGAGCGCTGGCGCGCCTGGCCCGCGCTCGCCGCCGTCGCGCACGGCAATCTCTTCGCCATCGACGGCGATCTGCTCACGCGCCCCGCGCCGCGCATCGCCGAGGGCGCGGCGCAGTTGTGCAAGGATCTCGACCTCGCCCGCTCGCGCAACGCTGCGGCGCATTGATTCGATCTCCGAAACGACTCACCAGGCGTTCCAGCGCGCCAGCAGCCACAGGGCGCTCGACGAGTCGTAACGCAAATGTACGATGGCGCCCATCTCCAGCGGCCAGCGCACGCAGCGCGCGAGCGGCATGCCGAGCGCGCGCGCCGTGACGGTGCGCATCACGCCCGCATGCGTGACGGCCCAAACGGTGGACTTCTCGCGCGCGTCGAACGTGTCGAACCAGCTGCTTACGCGCGCATCGAACTGCGCGACGCTCTCGCCGCCATGCTCGCGCGCATGCTCGAAATTCGCGGCCCATGCGTCGATCTGCGCGCGCTCGATTGCGTCCCAGTGCTGCATCTCCCACGCGCCGAAATCCATCTCTGCGAGGCGTGCTTCGGCTTGCGGCGTGTGGCCGCGCAGATCGCCGAGCGCCGCCGCCACGCTCGCGCAGCGCGTGAGCGGACTCGTTTCGATACGCTGCGGTTCGCGCACGCCAAGCGCCGCAATCCGCCCGGCGAGCGACACGGCCTGCTGCGTCGCGTCGCCCGCGAGCGGCACGTCGCTCGCGCCATAGCACACGCCCGCATCCACCGCCACGGCGGGATGGCGGATCAGAACGAGATCCATGCGAGCCCCACGAGGTAGATGGCGATCTCGAACACCTGTTGCGCGAAGCCGAGACAATCGCCCGTATAGCCGCCGATGCGGCGCACGAAGTAACGCCCCAGCACATAGCGCGACACGGCGAGCACGCCGAGCGTCGCGGCGCCCGCGTGCCAGTCGGGCGCGCCGGACCACGCCGGCCAGAACAGCCACGGCAAGCCGAACACGCACGCGCACAGCCACGCGGGCACGCTCATGCGCTGCGCGACGGGCTTGGCCTTGCCCTCGGGACGCACATACTCGAGCGTGACGAGATAGCTGATCGCGCACGCGCGGCTCGCGGCGTGGCCGGCGATCATCAGCATCGCGGCGCGCGCCGGCGGCAGCGCCGCGAGCGTCTGCCACTTGAGCGCGAGCGCCACCACGAGACCGATCGCGCCGAACGCGCCGATGCGCGAATCGTGCATGATGCGCAGCACGTCCTCACGGACGTACGCGCCGCCGAAGGCGTCGAGGCAGTCGGCGAGACCGTCTTCGTGAAAGGCGCCCGTCGCGAGGAGCGTGAGAGCCATCGACAGCAGCACGGCCACGTTCGCCGGAAACACGCGCAACGCGGCGAGATAGACGAGCGCCCCAAGCGCGCCGATCAACGCGCCGACGAGCGGAAAGTAGCGCGCCGCCGCGTTGAGCCACGCGGGCTCGAAGCCCACCCAGCGCGGCACCGGCACGCGCGTGAAATAGCCCAGCGCCGTAAGGAAATAACGCAGCTCCGCAAGCGGATTCATCGCGCGGCGCTCAGGCGTGGCGATCACTGCGATTGTCGACGCCGGCCGACTCGAAGCTCGCCATGTCGTTGAGGAACGCCACCGCCGCGCGCAGCAGCGGCACTGCGAGCGCCGCGCCCGTGCCCTCGCCCAGCCGCAGCTCGAGCGTGAGCAGTTCGCGCGCGCCGAAGTGATCGAGCATGCGGCGGTGCCCCGCTTCGTTCGATGCGTGCGCAAACACGCAGTAGTCGCGCACGTTCGGCGCGAGCGAGTCGGCCACGAGCAGCGCCGAAGTGGCGATGAAGCCGTCGACGAGAATCGCCATGCGCGAGCGCGCCGCTTCGAGGTACGCGCCCGCCATCATCGCGATCTCGAAGCCGCCGAACGCGGCGAGCACGTCGAGCGGCTCGCGCGCGTCGGCATGATGCGCGAGCGCCGCCGCGAGCACATTGCGCTTTTTCGCGAGGCCCGCATTGTCGAGGCCCGTACCGCGCCCGACGCATTCGTCGATCGGCACGCCGCACAACCGGCTCATCAGGCAAGCGGCCGACGACGTGTTCGCAATGCCCATTTCGCCAAAGCCGATCACGTTCGTGCCGAGTGCCGCGTGATGGCGCACGCGCCCGGCGCCTGCCGCGAGCGCGGCGAGTGCTTCGTCGCGCGTCATGGCGCGCTCGCGCGCGAAGTTGCGCGTGCCGGCCGCGATGGGCACGTCGACGAGTGTGGGTGACGACGGCAGCGGCGTCGCCACGCCCGCGTTGACGACTTCGAGCGTGAGTGCCGCCACGTCGCTGAACACGTTGATGGCCGCGCCCCCTGCCACGAAGTTCGCGACCATCTGCGCGGTGACGGCCTGCGGGTATGGGCTCACGCCTTCGGCAGCAATGCCGTGGTCACCTGCGAACACGATCATCACGGGACGCTCGACGCTCGGGCGCGTCGTGCCCTGGATCATGCCGAGCTGGCGCGCCAGCGTTTCGAGGCGGCCGAGACTGCCGGGCGGTTTGGTCTTCGTGTCGATGAGGCGTTGCAGTTCGTCGCGCAACGAGAGGTCGAGCGGTTCGACGGCGAGCAGTTCGGTAAGCGATGACGTCATGGTGTATTTCGTTTCGAAGTTATGCGGGCGACAGCGGCGCACTAATGCACGCCGTTCGATCCCGGCGAATGCGGTAATGAAGATGTCTGTACGAGTGCGGGTACAAGCGCCTCATGCGCGCCCTCGCGTATCAGCACGAGCGGATGTCCGAATGCGGCGCTCGCGCGTTCCGGCGTGAGCACATCGCGCACGGGGCCCGCGTGAAAACCGCCGCGGCCGTCGAGCAGGAGCGCGTGCGATGCGAAGCGCCGCGCAAGATTGAGATCGTGGCACGAAAACAGCACCGTTCGTGCTTCACTGCGCACCCAGCGCGAGAGTGCTTCGAGACACGCAATCTGATGATGCAGGTCCAGATGCGCGAGCGGCTCGTCGAGCAGCAGAAGCGGCGCGCCCTGGCACAGCGCGGCGGCAAGCGCGACCCGCTGGCGCTCGCCGCCCGAAAGCGACAGCACATCGCGCGCGGCAAACGCTTCGAGGCCGAGCGTGACGAGCGCGGCGTGCGCGGCGGCGCGATCGGCCTCGCCTTCCCAGCCCCAGCCCGAAAGATGCGGATAGCGATTGAGCAGCACGGTGTCGATCACGCTCGCGCTGAAGGCGTCACGCTGGTCCTGCGGCATCAGTGCGCGACGCTGCGCGAGACGCACCGGCGGCCACTGCGCGAGCGCGATGCCCTCGACTTCGATGCATCCCGCCGAGGGCTCGCCCAGGCCCGCGAGCGCGCTGATCAACGTGGTCTTGCCCGCGCCATTCGCACCCGCCACGCACCAGATTTCGCCGGCGGCAAACCTTTGCGTGAGCGATTCCACGAGCGTGCGCGCTCCCGCACGCAACGTGAGCGCGTGGACCGCGAGCAGAGATGGATGCGTATCGCTCATCGTCCACGCCTCGCGAGCAGCATCCACAGGAATACGGGCACGCCCGCGAGCGCGGTCACGACGCCCACCGGCAACTGCGCGGGCGCCGCCACCGTACGCGCGACGAGGTCCGCGCCCATGACGGCCACGCCGCCCGCGAGCGCGGCGGCGGGCACCAGCATGCGCTGGTCGTTGCCGAACGCGAGGCGCAGCATGTGGGGCACGACGAGCCCCACGAAGCCGATGGTGCCGCCTGTCGTCACGGCGGCGGCCGCCGCGAGCGACGCGGAAAGATAAATGCCTACGCGCAGACGCAGCACCGGCACACCGAGCGCCTGCGCAGCGGCATCGCCGCGCAGCAGCACGTTGAGCATCGGCGCGGCGGGCACGATGCACGCAAGGACCACGCCAAGCGTCGCGAGTGCGGGCCATGGCGTGCCCGCGCCATTGAGGTCGCCCGTTAGCCAGAACAGCATGCCGCGCAGACGTGTGTCGGGCGCGAGCGTGAGCAGCAGCGTGATCACTGCGCCCCAGCCTGCCGCCGTCACCGCGCCCGTCAGGAGCAGCCGCGGCGAGCTGTCTTGCGGCTCGCCGCGCCACAACTCGCGGCGCGCAAGGCCGAGCACGAGCAGGATCGAAACGAACGCGCCCGCACACGCGCTCGCCTGCACGCCCCACCACGCCACGCCCGCGATCATCGCCACGAGTGCGAACGCGGCAGCGCCGCCCGACACGCCGAGCACATAGGGCTCCGCAAGCGGATTGCGCAGCAGCACCTGCAGCAGCGCGCCCGCCAGCGCGAGCAAGCCGCCACACGCAAACCCCGCCAACGCACGCGGCAAGCGCAGCGTGCGCACGATTTCGATCGCCATGTCCGGCGCGCCGTGCACGTCATGCGTGGGAGCAAGCGCCGCCAGCACCTGCGCAAACGTCACGCTCACACTGCCGGTTGCGAGCGATGCAGCGAACACCACGAGCGCCACGGCTGCGAGCGCCCCCCAGATCGTGCACGCACGGCGCGCGCTCATCGAGCGGCGCGGCAGCGCGTGGATCGGCGGCACAGGCGGCACAGCATGGGACTCATCGCGGCTCATGGAACGCATCGGGGAACTCGGCAGCGGATTTCAATCAAACTCGCACAGAAAGACAGCAGGGGTATACGCAGGCCGCGACAGAGCGCAGTATTTTGGTCGCCAGGGATTCTGCATGACGCGTGGCACGAGCGGTTCGCGAAAGCACTGGCAAAAGACCATGAATCCGTGATGTTATAACGCGCAGACCATGATCGAGACGATGCGCTTTGCGCGCGGCCCTGGCAAATTACGTTCCCGCCCGGCGTATGCAGCACACGTAGCGAGGGTTTTGTGCCTGATTCGGGTAAGAAGCCGGGTTGTTACGTCTGGAAACGACACAATTATCAAAATACGCGTTAATCCGCGCTAGAATGCCTGTCTTTAGAGGACGCAGCACATGCTCAACGAACTCGAAACACTCTCACAAAACATCGGGCGGCTGATCGAGATTAATCAGCGCCAACACGAAGCACGCCTCGCACTCGAAGAGCAACTCGCGCAGCTGCGTGCGCAATGCGACGAAACACGCACCGAACTCGAACAGGTCCGCGAGGAGCGCGCCGCGCTGCAGGCAGAGCGCGATGCCCTCTCGGCCAAGATCGACGATGCGCAGGTGCGTCTGAACGCGATCCTCGAAAAGCTGCCACGCGCACGCGCAGGTAACGAGCGCGACAACCAGCTCGATCTGCTCGAACCGTCGCAGAGCAACGACGACGACAGCAACGCGGCCCGCCACGGAGAAAATGCATGACCACCAAGCAGATCGAAGCGACGATACTCGGCCAAACCTATCGCCTCGTCTGTTCGCCGGAAACGGAACAGGCGCTGCTCGAAGCCGTGGCGCGCGTGGATGCCGAAATGTCGAAGATCCGCAATCACAGCAACGTGCGCGGCACCGATCGCATCGCCGTCATGGCGGCGCTCTCGCTCGCCTCGGAGCTGCTGCGCCTGCAAACCAGCGTGCGTCACGGGGAAGCATTCCCAGCCGAAGAAATCCGTCGTACAATGCGCCAAATGAACGAACAACTCGGCGCTGTAATTCACCAGTACGGTGTGCAATAAGCGCTGATGTACGCCGCGGTCGTAAGCCGCAGTATTACGCAGCAACGTGCGGTATGATGTTGTTCAAAGGTAGCGTTGATTTGTTTAGAAACGCGCGTTTCTAAACACGCTGCCGACCAGTTTAGTCAGCTTCCCTGCCTGGTTCGCCAAGGTCATATATTCCTTGAACCAATGCCATGTGCACGGTTGCGGAAATTTGTAGCACGGGCGTGCGCGTCACACAGTCTGATGTACCCGAAGTGCTGCTAACTGCGACCAATTCTGAACCCTCGGTTCAGGATGCCGGCCTAGCGGCTATGGCGGGGACCTATTCAAACGGCATCGGACCACAGTCCGATGCCGTTTTCCTTTGTGCGGCGTGCATTGGCGTTTTTCGCGCCATGCACGCTCGCCCCTCTTCCCTTTCGACGTGAACTTCGACTCATGCGCTACTGGCTGATGAAGTCCGAACCCGACGAAGCAAGCATCGACGACCTCGCAAACGCACCGCAGCGCACGCTGCCCTGGACCGGCGTACGAAACTACCAGGCGCGCAATTTCATGCGCGACACCATGCAGCAAGGCGACGGCGTGCTGTTCTATCACTCGAGCTGCCCCGAGCCCGGCATCGCGGGCATCGCGCAGGTGTCGTCCACGGCTTACCCCGATCCCACGCAGTTCGATCCGAAAAGCCCTTACTACGACGCGAAATCGACGCACGAGAATCCACGCTGGATGCTCGTCGACGTCGTGTTCAAGAAGAAGTGCCCGCTCATTGCTCTTGCCGCCTTGCGCGAACACGAGGAACTCGCGGACATGCGCGTGCTCGCCAGGGGCAACCGCCTTTCGATCACGCCGGTCACGACGGCCGAGTGGAACTTCATCACGAAACATCTGATGTGATGTGATGCGGTTCGGTTCTGCGTCGACGCAGGCGGCCGGGCACGCACACAGCATCCGTGCGCGACTTCAAGCACAATCGCGCACAGTCGCGCGTCGCCACGTATGCCTCGCGCGCGACGCCAGTTCTGCAAGGAGCCTCAATGAACCGAAAAACCGCTGTCACGCTCGCCGCCGCATTGGCTGCCGCCCTTCCCCTCGCCATGACGCTCGCGCCGGGCGCCGCGTTCGCACAAAGCGACGCGCGCTTCCAGCAGCCCTCGGGCGTGCTTTCGCTGTCCGCGCAGGCGAGCGCCGAAGTCCCGCAGGACGTCGTCAACATTACGCTGTTCTACGAACAGGAAGCGAGCGATCCGGCCTCGCTCACCGCGACGCTCAATCAACGCGCCGACTCCGCGCTCCAACGCGCCAGAGGCGTCGCGGGCGTGACCGCCCATTCCGGCCAGTTCTCGATCTTCCCTTCCACGGATCGCGACGGGCGCATCTCCGCCTGGCGCGGCCGCACGGAAGTCGTGCTCGAGTCGCATGACTTCGCGGCGGCGTCGAAGCTTGCCGGCGATCTCGCGTCGATCATGCAGGTGGGCAACGTACAGTTCTCGCTGTCACCCGAGGCGCAGCGCGCCGCCGAGCAAAAGCTTTCGGGCCAGGCCATCGCCTCGTTCCGCGACCAGGCGCTCTCGGCCACGCGCGCGTTCGGCTACAGCAGCTACACGATTCGCGACGTGAACGTGGGACACTCGGGCGTGATGCCGCGCCCCATGATGATGATGAGCGCACGCGCGGCTTCGGCTGACGCGAAGATGTCGGCACCTGTGCCGCTCGAAGGCGGTACGTCCACGGTGACGGTCAACGTCTCCGGCTCGGTGCAGATGAAGTAAAGCGCGCGATACAAGCCACGCGAGCAAAAAGGCCACGGTGAAAACCGTGGCCATTTTCATGGGCTAAAACGCGTGATGCGCCGCGTGCGTGTCAGCTCTTCGCGCCCGCTACCTGCGCACCGTCGTTGCCGCGTTTGGCGCGGCGATACGCCCACGCCATCAGACCAATGCCCACGATGATCATCGGCAGCGAGAGCCACTGGCCCATCGAGAGGCCGAGCGCCAGCAGGCCGAGGAAGTCATCGGGTTCGCGTGCGAACTCGACCGTGAAGCGCGCGAGACCATAGCCGATCAGGAACATGGCCGAAATCGCGCCGACGGGGCGCGGCTTGCGCGCGAACAGAATCAGCACGATGAAGAGCGCAACGCCTTCCAGCGCGATTTCGTACAGTTCCGACGGATGGCGCGGCAGCAGATGATACTGCGCGAACACTTCGTTCAAATGCCACTGCGCGGCCAGTTGCGGATGCGCGGCGAGCCATGCGGCGTCGTCGTTCGCGGCGCCCGGAAACAGCATGGCCCACGGCGAATCGGGCGAGGTCACGCGGCCCCACAGCTCGCCGTTGATGAAGTTGCCAAGGCGGCCGAAGGCGAGCCCCGTGGGCACCATCGGCGCGACGAAGTCCGTGACCTGCAGCCAGGTGCGCCCGCGTTGCCACGCGAACAGCACCATCGCGAAGGTCACGCCGAGGAAGCCGCCGTGAAACGACATGCCGCCCTCCCACACCTTGAAGATGTCGAGCGGATGCGCGAAGTACCAGCTCGCCTTGTAGAACAGCACGTAGCCCAGGCGCCCGCCCAGGATCGTGCCGAGCACGCCGTAGAACAGCATGTCGTCGATGTCTTTCGCGGTCCAGCCCTGCGCGGCCACATACGGCAGACGCAGGCGCAGACGGCCGATCACGATCGCCAGAATGAAGCCGACGAGATACATGAGACCGTACCAGCGCACGGCGAGCGGCCCCAGATGAATGGCGACGGGGTCGAAGTTCGGGTGGATGAGCATCGTGGATGAAGTCTTGTCGGCGATATCGATTGAAATCGGGTTGTAAGCAGTTCCGCGCCGCTCACTGAAACGGGCAAAGCGGCAGGCCAGGCGCGTTGGACGTTTGCAAAGCGGCGAGGTTCGCCGCCGGCGTGTCACGGCGTGACATTATCGCCGACGCGAGGGGGCGCGAACCAAAATGCACGCTTGGCGCTGCGCCGCGAGTGTAACGGTGACAGATGACGGACGCGGCCGCCCCGGCTTCCGGCTAGCCCTGGCGCGACGGCCAGCCCACCGTCGCCGCGTGCGCGCGCACGATCTCGATGAACGCCGCGAGCACCGGGCTCACCTCGGCCGAGCGCCAGACGAGCCCCGTTTCGATGGCCGGCACCGCCCCGGCGAGCGGCCGGTACACGACGCCCGTGCGCCGCAGATGGCGCAGCGACTGCGGCACGAGCGCCACGCCCATGCCGGCCGAGACGAGGCTCACGATCGTCTGCATCTGGATCGCTTCCTGGCCGATGAGGGGCGCGAGGCCGGCCGCCCCGTAGCAGTCCATGATGGTGTCGTAGAAACCGGGGGCCAGATGGCGCGGAAAGACGACGAGCGGCGCATCGGCGAGATCGCGCAGGCTCACGGGCGCGTCGTGCCAGTCGTCGGCTGAAGGGCCGCCAAGGCGCACCGACAGTGCCGAGGGCATGGCGAGCACGAGCGGTTCGCGTGCGACCGGCTGGTAAGCAAGCTGGGCCGCGTGGCGCGGCGGCACGGGGGCGATCACGAGACCCGCGTCGATGCGGCCCGCCACCAGCTCTTCCACCTGCACGTCGCTCGTGGCTTCGGTGAGCTGCAGGCGCACGCGCGGATAGCGCGCGCCGAAGTCGCGCAGCAAGAGCGGCAGCAAGCCGTAGTCGGCGGTCGAAACGAAGGCCAGCGCGAGCACGCCCGCCTCGCCGCGCGCGAGGCTCTGCGCGAGCGGCCGCAGCGCTTCCGCGCTCGCCAGCAGGCGCCTCACCTCCGGCAGCAGATCGGCGCCCACGGCCGTCAATTCGACCGAACGGCGCGTGCGCGCGAACAGCTCCACGCCCAGCGTCTCCTCCAGCGCGCGAATGGCCTGCGAGAGCGGCGGCTGCGTCATCGACAGGCGCGCCGCCGCGCGGCCGAAATGCTGCTCCTCGGCCACGGCGACGAAATAGCGGAGCTGGCGCAGATCGGGGATCGTCGGATTCATCGGCGGCGGCCTCGCGCTGTGGTCATGTTGATATGTTTTTCGACTCAATAGACCACGAATAATATATTGGACAGCGTTCTCGCGAAATCGCATGCTTCGATAGACGTGCCGGCGCTCCCCGAACCAGAACCCACATCCGGCATCCGAGACGAAATTCACCGGAGATCCCCATGCCCTATAACCGTCGTTCGAAGCACATCACGCAAGGCGTCGCCCGCTCGCCCAACCGTTCGATGTATTACGCGCTCGGCTACGAGAAGGCCGATTTCGACAAGCCGATGATCGGCGTCGCCAATGGCCACTCGACCATCACGCCGTGCAACGCCGGCCTGCAGCGCCTGGCCGACGCGGCCGTCGACGCCATCAAGCGCGCCGACGCGAACCCGCAGACCTTCGGCACGCCCACGATCTCGGACGGCATGTCGATGGGCACCGAGGGCATGAAGTACTCGCTCGTCTCGCGCGAAGTCATCGCGGACTGCATCGAGACCTGCGTGCAAGGCCAGTGGATGGACGGCGTGGTCGTGATCGGCGGCTGCGACAAAAACATGCCCGGCGGCATGATCGCGCTCGCACGCATCAACGTGCCCGGCATTTACGTGTATGGCGGCACGATCCGCCCGGGCAACTGGAAGGGTAAAGCCCTCACCATCGTCTCGGCGTTCGAGGCCGTGGGCGAATTCACCGCGGGGCGCATGAGCGAAGAAGATTTCGAAGGCGTCGAGAAAAACGCCTGCCCTTCCACGGGCTCGTGCGGCGGCATGTACACCGCGAATACGATGAGCTCGTCGTTCGAAGCGCTCGGCATGTCGCTCATGTATTCGTCGACGATGGCCAACCCCGACCAGGAGAAGGTCGACTCGGCGGCGGAATCGGCGCGCGTGCTGGTCGAGGCCGTCAAGCAGGATCTCAAGCCGCGCGACATCATCACGAAGAAGTCGATCGAGAACGCCGTGGCGCTCATCATGGCGACGGGCGGCTCGACCAATGCCGTGCTGCACTATCTCGCCATCGCGCATGCCGCGGAAATCGAATGGACCATTGACGACTTCGAGCGCATGCGCAAGAAGGTGCCGGTCATTTGCGACCTGAAGCCGTCGGGCCAGTACGTCGCGACCGACCTGCACGAGGCCGGCGGCATTCCGCAGGTGCTCAAGATCCTGCTCGACGCGGGCCTCCTGCATGGCGACTGCATCACCATCACGGGCAAGACCATCGCGGAAGAGCTCAAGGACGTGCCGTCCACGCCGCGCGCGGACCAGAAGGTGATTTTCCCCATCAGTCAGGCGCTGTACAAGGAAGGCCATCTGGCGATCCTCAAGGGCAACCTCGCGACGCACGGCGCGGTCGCCAAGATCACGGGCCTTAAGAATCCGGTCATCACGGGCCCGGCGCGCGTGTTCGACGACGAGCAGAGCGCGATGGAAGCCATCCTCGCAGACAAGATCAAGGCCGGCGACGTGGTCGTGCTGCGCTACCTCGGCCCGAAGGGCGGGCCCGGCATGCCGGAAATGCTCGCGCCGACTTCGGCGATCATCGGCAAGGGGCTTGGGGAATCGGTTGGGCTCATCACCGATGGGCGTTTCTCGGGCGGCACCTGGGGCATGGTGGTAGGCCACGTCGCGCCGGAAGCGTTCGAAGGCGGCACGATCGCGCTCGTGCAGGAAGGCGACTCGATCACCATCGACGCTCACACGCTGCTGCTGCAACTGAACGTGGACGACGCCGAACTCGCACGACGGCGCGCGGCCTGGAAGCAGCCCGCGCCTCGTTACACGCGCGGTGTCATGGCGAAGTACGCAGCGCTCGCGCGGCCGGCGAACCAGGGCGCGGTGACGGGCTAGGCGGGTCCAAGCCGGGCCAGGCGCCGCTCGAATCCCGGCCTCCAGTAAAGCAAAGGGCGCACGTCCAGGACGTGCGCCCTTTGCTTTTATAATGCGACGACACAGCCGGCGCACACGCGGGCGGAGACCAGTATGAAACGGAAGTCGCAAGCGAAGAACAAGACAGCGACGCTCGCCGCCGCGCTCGCCATCGGCCTTGCCGGCGCGCTCGGGGCAGCCCCGGCCCGCGCGCAGCATGGCCCCGCCGGGCTCGCGCTCGCCCAGCAGCAGAACTGCATGAGCTGCCATTCGGTGACCCGCAATTTCATGGGTCCCGCCCTGCGCGATGTCGCCGCGAAGTACGCGGGCAAGCCTGACGCGCAGGCCTATCTCACCCACAAGATTCTGGAAGGCGGCGGCGGCGTGTGGGGCACCGTGCCGATGCCGGCCAACACGCAGCTGAACCCCGCACAGGCGGCCCAGCTCGCGAGCTGGATCCTCACGCTCAAGTAAGGCGAACGCTGTGATGGCGCGCTCGCCGGGTGGCTGCTCGCCGCCGCGCGCCCGACTGAATCAGGCCGAAGGCGGCCGCCCCGCGCGCGCCGCCAGTTCTTCGCGCACGGCGGCCTTCACCCAGTTCGTGAGTTCCGTTTCGAGCGCAAGACCGATTTCGCGCGATACCTGACCCACGAGCCAGTTCGTATGTTCCTGCATCGCGGCGCTGCAGCGCGCCTCGATCACGGCGCGGCCTTCGCCCGTGAGCCAGGTCAGGCAACGGCCGCGCAGGCGCTCGACGAGCGCGTCGGCGTCGTGCGCGAACAGGCCCTCTTCGCGCTCGGCCACGGCGGCCTGGACGGCAGCGGCCGTCGCGCTCTTCGCCTCTTCGACGTTGTGCGCGCGCAGCGGATTGCCGCTCACCATCACCTCGTTCAAGAGCGGAATCGCAGCATCTTCCGAGTCGTGCATGCCGGACATGTCTACCTCCATCGATCGGGGCAGTCGGCCTTGCGCCGGTACGCCTCGCGCATCCGGCCTCAGCCGCCCTGCCTGTAGTTGTTGAGCGTGTAACCGCGGTCGCGGTAGAAACGATAGCGCTCACGGCCCGCCGCGAGTTCGTCGGGCGCATCGCCAATCACTTCGAGCAGGCGCTCGAAGCGTGCGAACTGTGGCGGGACCTGGGCGCCGAGATTGAGCAGCACACGATGATGCGGCGCACGCTCGAGTTCCGTTGCCAGCACGATGGGCGCTTCGCCCGCGTGCGGGCTGTCGGCCATGCAATGCGGCACGAAGTCGAGCGGCGAAAAGGTCCACAACATTTCGTCGAACGCGCGCAGGCGCGCGGGCTCGGCCAGCACGACCGCCTGCTGGCCCGCCTGATACGCCTTGCGCACGAGGCGGCACGCATACAGCAGCGAGTCACCGACGTTCGTGTGGAAATCGATGCGCGTCATGCCCACACCACTTTACACACCGTCAGGTGGCCAGCAATCGCCATTCCTGCCCTCATTGCCCGGCACGATCGATCAGGAACTGGGCGAGCAGCGGCACCGGACGGCCCGTTGCGCCCTTGGCCGCGCCGCTCTTCCACGCCGTGCCCGCGATGTCGAGGTGCGCCCACGGGTAGTTTTCGGTGAAACGCGACAGGAAGCACGCCGCCGTCACGCTGCCCGCCGGACGCCCGCCGATGTTGGCGAGGTCGGCAAAGTTCGACTTGAGCTGGTCCTGATACTCGTCGTCGAGCGGCAGGCGCCAGGCCGGATCGTTGGCTTCGCGCGACGCGTCGAGCAGTTCGCCCGCGAGTGCGTCGTCCTTCGAGAAAAGGCCGCTGTTGTGATGGCCGAGCGCGATGATGCAGGCGCCCGTGAGCGTGGCGATGTCGACCACGGCGGCCGGCTTGAAGCGCTCGGCATAGGTGAGCGCATCGCACAGGATCAGGCGGCCTTCGGCGTCGGTGTTGAGCACTTCGACCGTGAGGCCCGCCATGGTCGTGACGATGTCGCCCGGCTTCGTGGCATTGCCCGCGGGCATGTTCTCGCAGGTCGGGATGATGCCGATCACGTTGAGCTTGAGCCCCATTTCGGCGACCGCGCGGATCGTGCCGAGCACAGAGCCCGCGCCGCACATGTCGTACTTCATCTCGTCCATGCCCTCGCCCGGCTTGAGCGAAATGCCGCCCGTGTCGAACGTGATGCCCTTGCCGACCAGCACGATGGGCGCGGCCTTGGCGCTTGCGCCCTGATAGTGCAGCACGATGAACTGCGGCGGCTCGACCGAGCCCTTTGTTACCGAAAGAAACGAACCCATCTTGAGCGTCTCGATCTGACGCTGGCCGAGCACCTCGACCTTGAGCTTCCAGTCGCGCGCGAGCTTCTTGGCCGTGGCGGCGAGATAGGTCGGCGTGCAGACGTTGCCCGGCAGATTGCCGAGGTCGCGCGTGAGGTCCATGCCGTTGGCGAGCGCGACCGACTGCTTCGCCGCAAGCTTCGCGGCCTTCTCTTCGGCGGCGTCGATGCTGAAGACCACGCGCTTGAGGGCCCGCTGCGAGACGTCGGGCTTGCTCTTCATCTGCGTGAAGCGATAGGTCTCGTTGCGCAGCGCGAGAATGGCGGTGCGCACGCTCCAGTCGCCCGTGCGCTCCTTCACCGGCAATTGCGCGAGCGTGAAGGTGACCTGCGCGATCTTCGTGCCGAGGATCGCGCGCCAGGCGGCCTTGACCGCGTCGCCGTAAGCCTTCTGGCCGAACGCGTCCTGCTTGCCGAGACCCACGAGCAGCACGCGCGAGGCGCCGATGCCGCTCACTTCCGGCAGGAACAGCGTGGAGCCGGCCTTGCCGTCGATGTCGCCGGCCTTGACGACGCGCGCGATTGCGCCGCCAATGGCGCTGTCGATGGCGAACGCCGCGCCCGAGAGGGTTTGCGCCTCGAACACGCCGACCACGACACAATCCGACTTGCCGGTCAGGAAGGGGCCTTCCCCGCCTTTGCTCCAGTCACAGGCTTTTATGCTAAAGTCCATCGCGCTTGTCCTCGGATAAAATCAGGGCTTAGGATGAAAGCCGCAATTATCCGCTATTTTTCCCGCGGCGGCTCCTGGGCGGTTGCGCGAGCTGCGCGCCTCCCGGCACGGTCCGCCCGCCCTGCCCATCAAGAATGATCTTCGAACGTTCCCTGCAGCGCGAACTCGCGTACACGGCCGGCGCCGTGTTCATGGTTCTGCTCACGATCATGCTGACGACGATGATGATCCGCATCGTCGGCTTCGCCGCGTCCGGTCAGATCGATCCGCGCGACGTGCTGGTGCTGATCGGACTCACCGTGATCGGCTACATGGCCGTCATGCTCATCGTCACGCTGTTCGTGTCGATCCTGTTCGTCCTCACGCGCTGGTACAAGGATTCCGAAATGGTCGTGTGGCTCTCCTCCGGGGTGAGCCTCACGCGCCTGATCAAACCGGTCGCCACCTTTGCCGCGCCGATCATCCTGCTCATCGTGTTCTTCGCGTTCATCGGCTGGCCGTGGTCGAATGCGCAGAGCAAGCTGATCCGTGCGCGCTTCCAGCAGCGCGATGAAGTGTCGCTGCTCGCGCCCGGCCAGTTCCGCGAATCGCCCACCACGCACCGCGTGTTCTTCATCGAGAGCATGAGCCCCGACCAGGGCCGCGTGGAGAACGTGTTCGTCACGAGCACGGAAAACGGCAAGGTGAGCGTGATCGTCTCGAAGACGGGCCACACCGAAACCATGAAGAGCGGCGAGCGCTTCGTCGTGCTCGAAAACGGCCGCCGCTACGACGGCGAGCCCGGCCACCCGGACTTTCGCATCAGCGAGTTCCAGCGTTACGGCGTGAAGATCACGAGCCAGCCGCTCGTGAACACGCCCTCGGCGAGCACCACGTCCACGCCGGGCCTGCTGCGCCACCCGACCAACGACAACCTGGGCGAACTCGCCTGGCGCGCCGGCCTGCCGCTCATCGCGATCAACCTGATGCTGCTCGGCATTCCGCTCGCCTACCAGAACCCGCGCCGCAGCCGCACGATCAATCTCGTGATGGCGGTGCTGATCTACCTCACCTATTCGAACCTGCTCAACGTCGTGCAGTCGCAGATCGAGCAAGGCAAGATGCCCTTCGGCGTCGGTCTCGTCCTGCTGCACGCCGTGGTGCTCGCGCTCGTCGTGTTCATCTTCTGGATACGCGTGCGCAACCGGCCGCTCCTTACACGTGCGATGTTCCGGCGCGCCTCTCCTGGCAACTGAGAGGGAAACTGACCGATGCGCATCTACGAAAAATACTTCGCTCGCCAGGTCTACCTGACGTTCATCTTCATCCTGTTCGCCTTCTCCGGCCTGTTCTTCTTCTTCGACCTCATCAACGAGCTGAACTCGGTCGGGCACGGCAACTACAAATTCCAGTACGCGGTGCTGCGCGTGGCGCTCCAGGCGCCCTCGCGGCTCTACGAGATCATCCCGGTCGCGGCGCTCATCGCCGCGATCTACGTGTTCGCACAAATGGCCGCGAACTCCGAGTACACGATCTTTCGCGTGTCGGGCCTCGCCACCAACCAGGCACTGCGCTCGCTGCTCAAGATCGGCGTGCCGCTCGTGCTGCTCACCTACCTGATCGGCGAAGTCGTCGGCCCTTACACCGACCAGCTCTCCGAGCGCGTGCGCCTCGAAGCGTTGGGCTCGGCCGTGTCGAGCAACTTCCAGTCGGGCGTGTGGGTGAAGGACACGCTCACCTCGCGCGCCGACGGCGAGCAGGTCACGCGTTTCGTGAACGTCGGCGAGCTGCTGCCCGATGCGACCATCACGAACGTGCGCATCTACGAATTCGATTCGCAGTTCCGGCTCTCCAACGTGCGCCTCGCGAAGAGCGGCACGTTCCAGCCGCCGGGCCACTGGCTGCTCAAGGACGTGACCGATACGCAACTGATCGGCGTGGCGCCGCCGCAGAACCAGCCGGTCGATGCGCTCAATCCGGTCTATCGCGCCCAGCAGACCTCGGCGCCCGAATACTCGCTGCGCTCGGAACTCACGCCGAACATTCTCTCGGTGCTGCTCGTTTCGCCCGACCGGATGTCGATGTTCAACCTGTTCCGCTACATCCAGCATCTGACCGAGAACCATCAGGACGCGCAGCGCTACCAGATCGCGTTCTGGCGCAAGCTGCTCTACCCGTTCGCCGTGTTCGTGATGCTCGTGCTCTCGCTGCCGTTCGCGTATCTGCATACGCGCGCCGGCGTGGTGGGCATGAAGGTGTTCGGCGGGATCATGCTCGGCATGAGCTTCCAGCTCGTCAACACGCTGTTCTCGCACGTGGGTACACTGAACACCTGGCCCGCGCCGCTCACGGCGGCGACACCGGGGCTCATCTATCTCGCGGTCGGACTGATCGGGCTCAAATGGGTCGACCGGCATTGATGCCGGTAGCGTTCAGCCGATAGTTCGGCCGCTAATTCGCACAGGCTCGCAAGCATGGGCACGCACGGCATGATTCTCTTCGGCCACGGCGCGCGCGACGCGCGCTGGCAGGAGCCGTTCCAGCGGCTCGCCGCGAAGCTATCCGCCACGCGCGGCGATGCGGGTCCGGTCGGCCTCGCCTTTCTCGAACTCATGACGCCGAGCCTACCCGATGCGATCGCCGGCCAGGCCGCGGCAGGCTGCGACACGGTCACGATCGTGCCGGTGTTCTTCGGCCAGGGCGGCCACGTGCGCCGCGATCTGCCCGCGCTGATCGCGCAATGCCAGAGCGAGCATCCGGATGTGCGCCTGCGCTGTGCGGGCGCCGTCGGCGAAGACGATGCGGTGCTCGATGCGATCGTGCGCTACTGCATCGAAAACGACCGCGACTAGAACCGCTCACGCATAAAAAAACGGGCCCGCTTTTCAGCGAGCCCGTTTTGCTTTGCGAGCCTGTTTCGCGTGGCGCTTACGCGGCGGCGCGGCGGTGTTGACCATCGCCTTGCGCTTCATCATCGTGCTCTGCCTGCCCCGAGCGTTCGGCGAACGCATCGCCGATCATGAGCAGGCTCGGCTGCGCCGGGTCGAGCCAGTCCTGCGCCTCACCCGCTGCGAGACCCGCCAGCGTGAGCGTGAGCGTGCGCTCGCGCGCGGTACTGCAGGCTTCGACGATCGCCACGGACGTCGCGCCCGCGCGGCCCGCCTCGATCAGCTGGCGCGCGATCTCGGGCGCGCTGTCGCGGCCCATGTAGAACACGAGCGAATCGGCGTTGACCTGCTCGCGAATCTCTTCACTACCCGCCGCGCGCGAATACGTGGCAAGCGCCACGCTGCGCGCCACACCGCGCAGCGTGAGCGAGCGTTGCAGCGTCGCCGCGCTCGCCAGCGCCGCCGTAATGCCCGGCACGACTTCGAACGCGATGCCGGCCGCTTCGAGCGCGCGCATTTCCTCGTCGGCACGGCCGAACAGCATCGGATCGCCGCCCTTCAGGCGCACGACCACGGCGTGCTCGCGCGCCGCATCGACGAGTTGCTTGTTGATGAAGTGCTGCGCCGTGGAGCGCTGCCCGCAGCGCTTGCCGACCGCGATGAACTTCGCGGTTGCCGGCGCGTACTCGAGCATGGCCGGCTCGACGAGCGCGTCGTGCAGCACGACGTCGGCGCTCGCGAGCAGCCGTGCACCGCGCACCGTGATGAGGTCCGCTGCGCCCGGTCCCGCGCCAATCAGATATACCTTGCCCATATGCTTCGAATCCATTGTTGCGGCCGCGCGCGGCCGCAACCTCGCGCAGCGCCTTACGCCGAGAACGCGCGGATCATGCCCGCGGCCACCGTGTGATGCGTCGCCTCGTCGATCAGCACGAATGCGCCGGTGCCAGGATTCGCATCATACAGGTCGCAGACGAGCGGCTTCTGCAGCGAGAGCGCCACGCGGCCGATATCGTTCATCGCGAGTTCGTGGCGGTCGGTGGCGTGCGAGAGCGTATGCACGTCGAGCACCTGCTTGACCGCGCCGATCTTCGCGAACACCGTGCTCGTGGTCTGCTTGAGCAGGTACTTGCGCTGCGGCGAGAGCGGCTCGTCGTCGAACCAGCAGAGGTCCGCTTCGAGCTTCTTCGCAGGTTGCGCGGCATCGGCCGCTGGCACGAAGGTGTCGCCGCGCGAGACGTCGACGTCTTCCGCGAGACGGATCGTGACGGTCTGGCCCGCGAATGCGCGGTCCACCTGCGCCGTGCCGCCCGGCACCGGCGCGATGATTTCGGCGACCGTTGCGCTGCGGCCGGCCGGCAGCACCGTAATGGCGTCGCCGAGCTTCACTTCGCCCGCTTCGACACGGCCCATGTAGCCGCGGAAGTCGTCGGCGCTGGAACCGTCCTGGCGCGCGACCCACTGCACCGGGAAGCGCAGCGCTTCGCCCGTCGCCTGCGCGACCGGCAGTTGTTCGAGCACGTCGAGAAGCGGCTCGCCCGCGTACCACGGCATACGCTCGCTCGCGGCGACGATGTTGTCGCCCTTGAGCGCCGAGACCGGCACGAAACGCACGTCATTGAGGCCGAGCTGGCGCGCGAGCGCGACATAGGCTTCGCGGATCAGGTTGAACGTCGCTTCGCTGTAGTCGACGAGATCCATCTTGTTGATCGCGACGATCACGTGCTGCAGGCCCAGCAACTTGACGATGGCGCTGTGGCGCTTGGTTTGCGGCAGCAGTTGCGTCACGCCGTTCTCGACCGTCACGCGCGTCGGGTCGATCAGGATGATCGCGGCGTGCGCCGTCGAAGCGCCCGTGACCATGTTGCGCGTGTACTGCTCGTGGCCCGGCGTGTCGGCGATGATGAACTTGCGCTTGGCCGTGGCGAAGTAGCGGTACGCCACGTCGATCGTGATGCCCTGCTCGCGCTCGGCTTCGAGGCCATCGGTGAGCAACGACAGGTCGATCTCGTCGCCCACCGTGCGCTTGTTCTTCGCACGCGAAAGCGCCGAGAGCTGGTCGCTCAGAACCGCCTTGCTGTCGTACAGCAGGCGGCCGATCAGCGTGCTTTTGCCGTCGTCCACGCTGCCCGCCGTGATGAAGCGCAGCACGCCGAGGTCTTCAGGTTGATGCGTCGTAACCATGTCTATTCTTTCCTCTGCGTGCTCTTTAGAAATAACCTTGCTTCTTGCGCTGTTCCATCGCGGCTTCCGACGCCTGGTCGTCCATGCGCGTCGCACCGCGTTCCGTGATCTCGGTCACGGCCGTTTCGGCGATGATCTTCTCGACGTTGTCGGCATCGCTCGCCACCGGGCACGTGCAGCTGATATCGCCCACGGTGCGAAAACGCACCTGCGCCATTTCGCTGACTTCGCCTTCCTTCATCGGCGTGAGCGGCGTGACCGGCACGAGCAGGCCATTGCGGCGCACGATCTCGCGCTGGTGCGCGTAGTAGATCGACGGCAGTTCGAGCTTCTCGCGCTCGATGTATTGCCACACGTCGAGTTCCGTCCAGTTCGAAATCGGGAACACACGCAGGTGCTCGCCCTTGTGCAGGCGCGCGTTGAACAGGCTCCACAGTTCCGGGCGCTGCGCCTTCGGGTCCCACTGACCGAATTCGTCGCGGAACGAGAAGATGCGCTCCTTCGCGCGGGCCTTCTCTTCGTCGCGGCGCGCACCGCCGATCATCGCCGTGTAGCCGTATTGCTCGATGGTTTCCAGCAGCGTGACCGCTTGCGCGGCGTTGCGCGAATCGGTTTCGCGGCGCAGGCGCACGGTGCCGCGCTTGATCGAATCTTCGACGTGACCGACCACGAGTTCCGCGCCGATTTCGGCTGCGCGGCGATCGCGGAAGTCGATCACTTCTTCGTAGTTGTGGCCCGTGTCGATGTGCACGAGCGGGAACGGCAGCGCGGTCCTGCGGTTCGCGCCGAGGCCGAACGCCTTCAGTGCGAGCGCCAGCACGACGACCGAGTCCTTGCCGCCCGAGAACAGCAGCGCAGGCTTGCTGCATTCGGCGACGAGTTCACGCAGGATGTGGATCGACTCGGCTTCGAGCCAGTCGAGATGGTCCATGCGGTTCGCCGTGACCTGGAGCGGTGCGTTCACTGCTGAATCGAGCGTGGTGCTCATGTTCGGATCCTTCGTTTATTCGCGCCCTTTTTACGGGGCGCGCAGTACTCGGTATTCGGTAGCGCGCCGGTCTTCACGACGGCGCGACAAACTTGAATCTTAGTTCGCCTGGCCGATTGGAGACACTTCGGGCGACACTGCGACGACCGGAATGGCCGACACGGACGTGATGTGCAAGCCACATTCCTTCGTGTCGCGCGATTCCCACCACCAGCGGCCCGCGCGGCTGTCTTCGCCGGGACGGATCGCACGGGTGCAGGGCTCGCAGCCGATGCTCGGGTAGCCGCGGGCGTGCAGCGGGTTCACGGGCACGTCATTGGCGCGCAGGTAGGCCCAGACATCGGCTTCGGTCCAGTCCGCGAGCGGATTGAACTTGTCGATGTTGCGCGCTTCGTCGCGCTCTTCCTCGTGCAGCTCCGCACGCGTGACCGACTGCTCGCGGCGCTGGCCCGTGACCCAGGCGGAAACGCCCGACAGCGCACGGTTCAGCGGCTCGACCTTGCGGATTTCGCAACAGCGCTTGCGCAGATCGACGCTCTCGTAGAATGCATTCAGGCCGTGCTGGGCGACGTATTCGTCCACGGCGTCCTGTTGCGGATGAAACTGCTCGATCTCGTAGCCGTAGCGCTCGCGCACCACGTCGATCATGCCGAGCGTTTCGGCGTGCAGGCGGCCCGTGTTCAGCGAGAAGACGCCGATTTTCACACCGCGCGAAAGAATCGCGTGCGTGAGCAGCATGTCTTCGGCGGCGAGGCTGCTGGCCAGCTTCACGTCGGCGTGACGCGCGGCGATCGAATCGAGCAGCGCATCGAGACGCACGATCTTCGCCTGCAGCCCAGCCGTGATTTCGTTCGCGAGGGTGCTCATGCTACAGCGCCCTGTTGTGCAGCGCGGCGGCGGAACAGCGGCGACGGTTCGTCGAAGGCGCCCTGGTATTGCACCGTGAACTCGGTGAACGCCTTGAGCGCATCGTGGATGTCCTTGTCGGCGCGCACGGCGAACGCATCGAAGCCGCAGCGCTCGTGAAAGCGCAGCTGGTCGCGCAGCACGTCGCCGATCGCGCGCAGCTCGCCCTGGTAGCCATAGCGCTCGCGCAGCAGACGGCCGATCGAGAAGCCACGGCCATCGCGGAACACGGGAAAGTCCACGCCGATCACCGCGAGCTTGTCGAAGTCGGCGGCGATATCGGCCGGTTCGCTGTCCGGCGCGAGCCACACGCCGAGCTCGTCCTTGCCGCGCGAAGCGACCAGCGCATCGCGCTGCGCTTGCCAGTAGGCGAGCGGCACCAGCACCTTGCCCGCGGGCAGCGCGGCAACCTCGGGCAATGCGCCGTCTTCGGCCGCACGCACGACTTGCCAGTTGTCTTCAACGATCTCGCGTTTTTTGATGATCAATGCCATTGCTCGAATCTCGTAGTCTCGTTGCGTGCTTCAGTTGCGTACATTAAGCGTGCGCCGGCTGGCGCGATGCGTACACGCGCTCCTTGAAGGGCGCGATGCCGATGCGGTCGTATGTGTCGATGAAACGCTCGTCGTCGATGCGATGCTCGACGAACGTGTCGATCACCTTCTGCACCACGTCGGGCATCTCTTCTGCCGAGAACGACGGGCCGATCACGCGGCCAAGGCGCGCGCCGTTGGCGCCCTTGCCCTGCTCGCCGCCGAGCGTGACCTGGTACCACTCCGAGCCATCCTTGTCGACGCCCAGCACGCCGATGTTGCCGACGTGGTGGTGACCGCATGCGTTGATGCAGCCCGAGATGTTCAGCGACAGGTCGCCGAGGTCGTGGACGAAGTCGAGGTTGTCGAAGCGCTCCTGGATCGCCAGCGCGATGGGAATCGACTTCGCATTGGCGAGCGAGCAGAAGTCGCCGCCCGGGCACGCGATGATGTCGGTCAAGAGGCCAATGTTCGCGGTCGCGAAACCTTGCGCCCTGGCCTTTTCCCACAGCGCGAACAGGTCGCGCTTCTTGACGTCGGCAAGAATCAGGTTCTGCTCGTGCGAGACGCGGATCTGGCCGAACGAGTATTCGTCGGCCCAGCCGGCCACGGCTTCCATCTGTACGTCGGTGGCGTCGCCCGGCGCGATGTTGCGCGGCTTGAGCGAGAGCGTGACCGACGCGTAGCCCGGCACGCGGTGCGGGCGCACGTTGCGCTCGACCCAGCGCGCGAACGCACGGTTTTCCAGCAGATGCTTCTCGTACGACGTATCCGTGTCGGCGATCTTTTCATACGCCGGCGGCACGAAGTACTGCGAGACGCGATCGACTTCTTCCTGCGTGAGCGTCGAGGGGCCGTCCTTCAGGTGCTGCCACTCTTCTTCGACCTGCTCGGCGAACTTCGCCGGCGAGAGCGCCTTCACGAGGATCTTGATACGCGCCTTGTACATGTTGTCGCGGCGGCCGTAGCGGTTGTACACGCGCAGCACGGCTTCGCAGTAGGTCAGCAGGTGCTGCCACGGCAGGTCGCGCTTGATGATGCTGCCGACGATCGGCGTGCGGCCAAGACCGCCTCCCGCGAGGATGCTCGCGACGACTTCGCCCTGCTCGTTACGGTCGAGGTAGACGCCCAGATCGTGAATCTGCACGGCGGCGCGGTCTTCCTTCGAGCCCGACACGGCGATCTTGAACTTGCGGGGCAGCCACGCGAATTCGGGGTGGAACGTCGACCACTGGCGCAGGATTTCGGCCCACGGGCGCGGATCGACGATCTCGTCGGGCGCGACGCCAGCGAACTGGTCAGCGGTGATGTTGCGGATGCAGTTGCCCGAGGTCTGGATGCCGTGCATCTGCACGGAGGCCAGCTTGCGCAGGATTTCCGGCGTTTCTTCGAGCTTGATCCAGTTGTACTGGATGTTCGAACGCGTCGAGAAGTGGCCGTAGCCGCGGTCGTGCTCGCGCGCGATCGTGCCGAGCATGCGGAGCTGGTCGCTGCGCAGATTGCCGTACGGAATCGCGATGCGGTGCATATAGGCGTGGCGCTGGTAGTACAGGCCGTTTTGCAGGCGCAGCGGACGGAACTCTTCTTCGCTCAATTCGCCCGACAGGCGGCGGCGGACCTGGTCGCTGTATTGCGCGACGCGTTCGTCGACGATGGTCTGGTCGTACTGATCGTATTGGTACATTCGGGGACCCCAGGGTTTGGTTCAATCGCGGCGTTCCGGTTACGCCGCGCTCCGACTTCTCGACTTCGCTCTTTCCGCTCTGTCCTGCCTCTGGCGAGGCGGCCGCGCCTTCAATCGCGCCGGTCATTTGCTAATGACCAAAACAGATATCCATATTGGAAAAGTTGGAGGAATGGTAATAAACTCGCCTTATATTTCAAACGACTCAAAAATCAGGTCGATATGCAAACAGGTTATAAGGATTATCTATGAACCTGCACCAGTTCCGCTTCGTCCGCGAGGCCGTACGCCAGAACTTCAACCTTACGGAAGCGGCCAAGGCACTGTATACAAGCCAGCCGGGCGTCTCGAAGGCGATCATCGAGCTGGAGGACGAGCTTGGGGTCGAAATCTTTACGCGACACGGCAAGCGCGTGCGCTCGCTCACGGAGCCGGGCCGGATCATCCTCGCCTCGGTGGAGCGCATTCTGCAGGAAGTGGAGAGCCTCAAGCGCGTGGGCAAGGACTACGCGGCGCAGGACCAGGGCAACCTCACGATCGCCGCCACGCACACGCAGGCGCGCTATTCGCTGCCCGCCGCCATCGCCGAGTTCAAGCGGCGCTTTCCGAAGGTGCACCTGTCGATCCTGCAAGGCAGCCCGACCCAGGTCGCGGAAATGGTGCTCCATGACCAGGCCGATCTGTGCATCGCGACCGAAGCCATCTCCGGCTACAAGGAACTGGTGTCGCTGCCCTGCTTCACCTGGCATCACGTGGCGGTAATGCTGCCCGACCACCCGCTGCTCGAGCGCAAGCCGCTTTCGCTCGACGATCTGGCCCAATATCCGCTGATCACCTATGACAATGCGTTCGCCGGACGTACCAAGATCAACGACGCGTTCCGCCTGCGCGCCCTCTCGCCCGACATCGTGCTGGAAGCCATCGACGCCGACGTGATCAAGACCTACGTGGAGTTGGGCCTCGGCGTCGGGATCATGGCCGACATCGCCTTCAACGCCGAGCGCGACCGGCACCTGCGCGCGGTGCCCGTGGGGCATCTCTTCGGCAGCAACGTCACGCGCGTCGCGCTCAAACAGGGTGCTTACCTGCGCAGCTATGTGTATACGCTCGTCGAGCTGCTGTCGCCGAGCCTGAATCGCAAGCTCATCGAGCAGGCACTCAAGGGCGAGCACGAGACTTACGAGCTGTAAGCCGTTGCGCGAGCGCCGGAAGAAAAATCAGACAAGATCCGCAAGACAACAACATCACTTCTCGCTTCACTTCTCGCCTGGAGACCCATCGGATGAAGCTGTACACGCTTTTGCGCCCGCTCGCCGCGGCTTGCGCCCTTGCCGCCGCCACGTTCGCCCCGGCCGCGCACGCCGACATCAAGGTCGGCATCGATCTCTCGAGCACGGGGCCCGCTGCCGCCATCGGCATCACGAGCAAGAACGCCATGCTGATGTGGCCCGACACGATCGCGGGCCAGAAGGCCGACTACATCGTGCTCGACGACGGCTCGGACCCGGGCGCCGCCGTGCGCAACATCCACAAGCTCATCAACGAAGATCACGTGGACGTGATCGTCGGGCCGAATATCACGCCGGCGGCGCTCGCGGCGCTCGACCCGGTGGCGGAAAGCAAGACGCCGATGATCACGCTGGTCGGCTCGGGCTCGGTGGTCGAGCCGCAGCAGGGCGCACGCGTGTGGGCCTTCAAGATGGCGCAGACCGATGCCGCCATGGCCGACGTCATGACGCGCTACATGGCGGCACATGGCGTGAAGAGCGTGGGCTTCATCGGTTTCGCGGACAGCTACGGCGACAGCTGGCTCAACGAATTCACGAAGTACGCGAAGGAACGCAACATCCAGATCGTGGCGACCGAGCGCTACAACCGCACCGACGCCAGCGTGACGGGCCAGATTCTCAAGCTGATGGCGGCCAGACCGGACGCCATGCTGATTGCCGGCGCAGGCACGCCGACCGTGCTGCCGCAACGCACGCTGATCGAGCGCGGCTACAAGGGGCCGATCTACCAGACGCATGGCATCGCCACGCCTGAATTCATCAAGCTGGGCGGCAAGGACGTCGAAGGCACCCTGTTCCCGACCCAGCCCGTGGTGGTGGCGCGCACGCTGCCGGCCGACCAGCCGGCGCAAAAGGCAGCGCTCGCCTTCGTCGATGCCTACGAGGCAAAGTACGGCCCGGGCACGGTCACGCAATTCGCAGGCGACGCGGCGGGCGTGTACCCGCGCTTGCAGGACGCGGTTGCGCGTGCGCTCAGGACCGCGCAGCCGGGCACCGAAGCGTTTCGCGTGGCGTTGCGCAGCGAGCTGGAGCACGCGCACGAAGTGGTCGTGCCCAACGGCATGGTGAACACGAGCCCGACGGACCACGTGGGCCTCGACCAGCGCGCGAGCGTGATGGGCACGGTACGCGGGGGCAAGTTCGTGTATCTCGCGCAATAAACCGAAGCGCTATGGCCGCGAGAGACGGGAAACCGCGACGCGAATGCGCGGCCGCCCGGACGGGCGGCCGCGCATTCGAACCGTTCAAGGCAGCAGGCAAACGCGCTGATGACGAAAAACCGTCAAGCCCTCATCTCTCAGAATTCGCCTTGTATGCGCGGCGCGCTGTCTGTCGAAACTTGTCGGCAACGCCAGGCAAGCCCTATCCGGCGATTCAATCAACATTGCCTGCTTGCCGGATCCTCGTATTCGGGTTGCCTTCGGTTCGGCGGGCGCAACCCGCCTCCATACACAAGGTTTTGATGTGGGTTACGTGAACCACGCCCGTTGTCAATGAGACACATCATCCACATGTTTATTTGTAACACATAGACATGTGCCAAAGTTGTCGTGAACTTCATTGAAGGGTTCTTGACATGGCCGAAACCGTCAACTTCACGGGCTCAGTTGATCGCGATCTGCTCAGGCGCGCCAGGATTCTCGCGGCGAAATCGGACACATCCGTGAACGCGCTGTTCAACGCCGAACTTCGCTATCTCGTCGAGACGTTCGAAGCTGCAGAAGCGGGCGGCAATGAGAATTTCCGCACGCTGCTCGACTTTTCGCTGGGTCGCACTGATGGTCGCCAGGCGATGCAGGCGCTCGGCATCGACAGCGGCGAAGACCTGTTCCTGCTGATGGCTCAGGCACATCTGCCGATGCCCCGCCTGCCAGAAGCGAATACGCGCCGCATGATTGACGATCTCAAGGCCTTGCGCGGCTAACCCGTGGCGACACACCACCCTGCTTCCTGATGTGGTCCCTCCCTGATTATGCTCACCTATGCCGATGCGCTCGATCTGCTGCTGAAACCGGGCCGGTCAGTCGCACTGGTCGACATGGTGCTGGACGAGTTCACGCGTCACGACACACCGACAAGCGTGCAGATCGCCGCATGGGCGCGCGCGACGGCCGCATCCCGGTTCTGGAACCGAACATCGATCAGCGGTATGTCGAAAGGATGCTATCGGCGCCATCTCCCATGGCACGCTGATAGCCGCTGCGAACGTCCTCGCTGCACAACAGCGATCACTCACCCGGCGCTCGCCAAATCAGCCAGTGCCTTGTCCGGGGACACCGGACCCTTGTAAAGCGGGCTACATGGCGTGCGCGCCAGTTTTAGCGACAGTGCGATGAGGTCCTTCATCTCATCGTCGGCACAATACGCTTCGGCGAGATACGCGAACTGCGTCATGATGCTGACAACGCTGCGATTTTGTGTCTTCGTGTATTTGACGACCTGCATTTCGCTCACTTCCGAGTCGATAAACGAACGCGGCACTCCGTGGGCGGCCAGTATATCTATCAGAGCCCCCGGGAACCTGGCCGCCAGGTTGGCGGCAGGAGCCAACCGCGTCAGCACCGGCAATAGCGTTTGCTCATTCACCAGCATCGCGACCTGAGGCCGCCATGGCAAAACAGTTGCGTACCAATTGCCGAGCTTCGTCGTGCTGCTTCCAGCCTCGACCACGTCGGGTTTCAGACGTTTGAGCAGCTTGTGAGTGCAGTAGAGATAGAGCATAGAAAGGGGAGCAACCTCGTACCAGGAGAAGATGTACGCCGAGCTAACGTCGCGTACCCCCAACCGACTCCGGTGCGATGAGCGGTAGGCCCAAGCGTGGTTCGGCCCAACTCGCCGAAGCATGCTCCTGCAATTATACGCAATTAGCGTATAATTTGTTCATGGAAGCGACCTTCATTGAAGTGTCGCCATTTTCCCGTGAACGCGAGAACTACCTGGCGGATGATGATTACGCTGTCCCGCAGAAAGAGCTACTGGCTAATCCCGAGGCTGGCGACCTGATCAAGGGAGCCGGCGGTCTGCGGAAGTTGAGGTTCGCCGACGAACGCCGCCAGAAAGGCAAACGCGGTGGCCTGCGAGTGATCTGTTACTACTGGGTCAGCGGTTATCAATTCTGGATGTTCACACTGTACGACAAGGATGAAATGGCAGGCCTCTCCAGTGACGCGCGCAAAGCCTTCGCGAAGCGACTGGAAAGAGAGGTCACGATACGGAGCAAGCAATGATGAAGAAGCGAAATCTGTTTGCTGAATTGACCGAGGGTCCCGACGCCCTTGCTGGCGAGCGCGAAGGGAAAATCACGTTGCGCAAGATCAAGGCCGATGTGCGCGATGCGCTCGAAGTTTCGCCGGCAGAAATCAAGGCCGTGCGCGAAGCCTCTCACGCGTCGCAGGCCGTCATGGCCCGAAGCCTGCGCATCAATGTGCGCACGTATCAGAATTGGGAACAAGGCAAGGCCAAGCCCAACGCACAGGCGGCCACGCTGATCCGGCTGGTCGCCAAGCACCCGGAAACGCTTCAGATGCTGGAAACGCTCTGAACGATTGCGGGCAGCGTCCACCGTCGTTGTCGTCGTCCCGCTACAAGCACCGTGACGCGACGATATTTTTGACGGTATACGAGCTACTTTTCTTGATCCCGTCTATGTGGGACTTGGCGTTCCCGCCAGACTCAACATGATTGTGCGCTACACCGAAAGGATTCTGTTGTCGGCGTCCCCTATGGGACGCCCGTAACGGGTTAAACCAGCGCGAATTTCGAGTTTATCCGTGCGCCGACTTACTCGGCGATCCGCTGCCGGAACCACTCTGCCAGCGCAGCTTCGTCGAGTGCGCCGGCAGCAACCATTTCCATGGTCCTAACGGCGTCGGCCGGATCAAAATTCAGCCGATAGCCGTTGTCTGCCAGGAAAAGACGCGCAACCACCCAGGCGGTTCTCTTGTTGCCGTCCGCAAAGCCATGATTCCGCGCTAACCCATAGGCATATGCCGCGGCGAGCGCCGCCGCGTCCGCACCCGCATAAACATCGAGATTTTGCGGCCGTGCCAGGGCTGACTCCACTGCCCCTTTGTCACGCACGCCATCGAGCCCCCCATGCTCGGCAAGCTGGCGATCATGGACGGCATAAGTCAGATCCGCGCGCACCCAGCGCCACGCTGTCATTTGGCTAGCGCCCGCAGAACATCGCGGTCATCGTGCATGATCTCTTCCGCCAGCTTCATCTGGCGTTCAAAATCCGGGTTGTACGGCGTAATCCGGTAGCCACCTTCGGGCGCCTCGGTCAGATACACGGTATCGCCCTTCTGCACCTTGAGCCGTGCCATCGCCTCCTTGGTAAGAATGAAGCCAGCCGAAGCCCCGACCGTTGTGACCTTGAATGTAAGCATGGCGCCCTCCTCGCTATATAATTTTCATTATATAGCAATGGTTCGAAGAAGAAGGAGCGAACCGCTCCACCACAGTCGGTGTTCAGGGACAGAAAGATGGCCATCCCGTTCGGGACGCAGTGGCATGAATGCCAATGGCCCAATGACCGGCGATGCTCTTGAAGTTGGTGCGAACGCGGTCGGCCGGTTTGCACCACGGCGCCGGGTCGAGTGCATACTCGATCGTGGTGCCGGAGGCGTGCGACGCCTTTGCGCGGTGAAACAAGATGTGCCGACCGACTTCCATCTCGGCGTTGTAGTCGACCAGCAGCAAGGCGACGTCGGGAATGTCAGCCACGCGGCTGACCTCCTTGTAGACGGTTGCAACGAGTCCAAGCTGGGCGAGTAGCGCGGCGATCTGCGTCTCGCCGAGGTAGTACGGCCCCCGTGCAGGATGCTTTGTCTTGGCGAGAGCGATCTCCCTCACTTCTTCGATCGTCTTGCCCGAGAGCATCGCGGCGCACGCAAAGACATCGTCGAAGTCGTTGGTCTGCGCGACGAACGGGAACGCAGGCGTGAAGGTCGTCGGTGTGCTCTCAACTGTGGTTGGAATTGTGATAGCAGCCATGGAAGCTCCTGAAAACGCGAAAAATAGAGCGCGCAGCAACGCCAGCCGGCGGCATCGGACACTTCGGGCAGATCAGAGAAAGAAAAGTGAGGCGAAAATCCGGCAAATTTCCTGCGGATTCGCTCTGGCATGCGTTGCGGCGCGAGCGGCGAGCCGAAAACCGGCGAATTGACGGTTTTTCGACCGTATCGTCATTTTATAAGGACCATATCGCCCTCTCAACGGCCAAACAACTTTGGTTAGGCACGTGAAAGCCCCCGAATTTCCAGCGTTTCGGACGGGGCCGAACGTCCTGTTTTCTCCGTTTCGACGCATCCAGCGCGCCGAGGGACAGCGATTCCGACCGTATTATTGTTTTATAATAGAGTCTGTTGCTGATCAATAATCGAGGTGTGTGATGGTTGCTGAGACTCGAACGCTGACTGCCCAAGTGCCGGTCGAACTGGCAGAAGAAGTGGACGCTCTGTCAGAGCAGATCGAGCGGCCGCGGCAGTGGATCATCAAGAAAGCGTTGGTCCAGTACCTCGCGCGCGAGGCCGAAAAGCGTCGTCTGATTCAGGAGGGCCTGGACGACGTTACCGCCGGGCGCTTCGTGTCAATGGAGCAGGCTCGTGCGTGGGCAAACAGCCTCGGCACGGATAACGAACTGCCGGTGCCGAAAGCGTGAGCGTCAAGGTCATCCCCACCGGCAAGGCGATGTCAGACCTTGAAGTCATTGCCAGGCACGTCAAAAAGTTCAATGATGCCGCCACTGCTCGCAAGGTCGTCAATGCGTTGCTCGATGAGGCGGAACGACTCGGACAGGACCACTTCCACCGGCTGGGCGAAGAGCTCGACGGATACGACGGACCACCGGCTCGCGAGGTACATCGCTGGGTCTGTCTCGCGGGCCGATACGAACTGCACTACGAGGTTTTGCCGCCGTATGCAGAAGAGCCCGCGACCATTGCCATCCTTCGCGTATGGGACACTCGACAGGACCGTTGAAGGAGCAACTGTAAATGGGATATTACATTCGCACCTTCGCGACCTTGAACCACGAAGGTTCACCGGTTTGGAAAATCGAAGACGACGTCGCCATCCGGATCGGAGTCTCTAACCCTGAACGGAGCCCGGGTTGCTAGGCCAGGGGCAAGGCGCGCACGCCGTACGAATTCGGCGTCAAGGTGTCGATCACGACGACCCACAAGGACGGGCTCGTGATCGGAGCGCGCTCGATGCCGGGCAATCCGTATGACGGCCATACGCTGGCCGAGGCACTGGAGCAGGCGGCAATCCTAAGCGACGTGAAGCCGGAAGTGGCCGTTGTTGATCGAGGCTACAAGGGTGTCGCCGTAGATGGCGTGAAGATCTATCACCCGGGATTGCGACGCGGAATTACGCGGAACCTGCGCGCGATGATCCGACGGAGAAGCGCGATCGAGCCGGCCATCGGTCACATGAAGGCCGACGGCAAACTCGACCGGAACTGGCTCAAAGGCGCACTCGGCGATGCGATGCACGCGGTGCTGTGCGGCGCCGGCCACAACCTGCGCATGATCCTCAGAAAGCTGCGGCTTTTTTACGCCCTCATTCTGATCGCTTTGCGCAACCGCTCGCCCACTGTCGTCTTCACGGCATGATGGCCGCGCCGCGCAAAACGAATTATTCAGGTCCGACCAAGAACTCCAGTTACTGCTTCCCGTCGACTATCAAATTTAAAGGAGAAGTTCGATCCTGGCGGGCAAGCAGTTTTCCCGGATCCGCTTTCCGCAGGAATAAAACGACGTCCGCCGCTGGAGTCGGCAGTCCATTCATCCAGATTTCCATGACCACGCGACGCGCCATTCACGCTCGGGAGATGCTGCGCCAGACGCCACCCGCCGCGCTGCTTGCCAGCACGGCGTCGATAAAGCGCAGTCCCTCCACGCCGTCGTCGACCGTCGTCAATAGCCGGCTTGCGCTCGGCGCGGGCTCGCCGGCCTCGCGCGCGAGGATCTGCGCGGCTGCGTCGCGATAGAGCTGCGCGAACGCTTCGAGATAGCCTTCCGGATGCCCCGGCGGCACGCGCGTCGCGTGCCGTGCGGCAGCCCCCGTCACGCGGCCGCGCGTGAGCCGCTGCGCCTCGCCGCCCTGCGGCGTGAACCACAGCAGGTTGGGCTCCTCCTGATCGAACGCGAGGCTTGCCTTCGTGCCATATACGCGCAGCCGCAACGCGTTCTCCGCGCCGCTCGCCACCTGGCTCGCCCACAGCATGCCGCGCGCGCCGTTGGCGTAGCGCAGCATGGCCTGCACGTGATCGTCCACGCGGCGGCCCGGCACGAAGGTGTGCACTTCGGCCGCAAGCGCTTCCGGCACGAGCGCACTCACGAAGGCCGCCAGCTGATAGGCATGCGTGCCGATGTCGCCCAGACACCCCGCCGGGCCCGCGAGCGCGGGATCCGTGCGCCACACCGCCTGGCGGTTCGCGCCACCGCGCTCGACCGGATTGGCGAGCCAGTCCTGCGCATACTCGACCTGCACGATGCGCACCTCGCCAATCTCGCCCGCCTCGACCATCTCGCGCGCGTGCCGCACGAGCGGATAGCCCGAATACGTATGCGTGAGCGCGAATACGAGATTCGCGTCGCGCGCGTGCTGCGCGAGCGCTTCGCCCTCGGCGAGCGAGACCGCGAGCGGCTTGTCGCAGATCACGTGGATGCCCGCCTCCATGAACGCATGCGCCACCGGCGCGTGCAGATGGTTCGGCGTGACGATGGCCACCGCATCGATGCCGTCCTCGCGCGCGCCTTCCACGCTCGCCATCTCGCGCCAGTCGGCGTAGCTGCGCGCGAGGCCGAGCGCCTCGGCGCTCGACTGCGCGCGCGCCGCATCGGACGACAGTGCGCCCGCGACGAGTTCGAAACCATCGTCGAGACGCGCCGCGATGCGATGCACGGCGCCAATGAACGCCCCCTCGCCGCCGCCGACCATCCCGAGCCTGAGTCTTCGAGTCATTGCGTGTCTCCTGCGAGGATCGCGTTCAGAGGCCCAGCACGCCCTTCACCTGCGCCGCATCGACGCCGCTGCCCGCGAAGTCGTCGAACGCGTGCTCCGCCACGCGAATGAGGTGCCGCTTGATGAACTCCGCGCCCTCGCGCGCGCCATCGTGCGGATGCTTGAGCGCACACTCCCACTCGAGCACCGCCCAGCCCGGATAGTCGTACTGCGTGAGCTTCGAGAAGATCGCGCCGAAGTCGATCTGCCCGTCGCCAAGCGAGCGAAAGCGCCCCGCGCGCTCCACCCATGTGCTGTAGCCGCCGTACACACCTTGTTTGCCCGTGGGGCGGAATTCGGCGTCCTTCACGTGAAAGGCCTTGATGCGCGCGTGATAGAGGTCGATGAACGCGAGGTAATCGAGCTGCTGCAGCACGAAGTGGCTCGGGTCGTAGAGGATGTTCGCGCGGGGATGATCGCCCACTGCCGCAAGAAAGCGCTCGAACGTCACGCCATCGTGCAGATCCTCGCCCGGATGCAGTTCATAGCAGACGTCGACGCCCGCTGCATCGAACGCGTCGAGAATCGGCCGCCAGCGGCGCGCGAGTTCGTCGAAGGCGGCTTCGACGAGACCCGCCGGCCGCTGCGGCCACGGATAGACGTACGGCCACGCGAGCGCGCCCGAAAACGTCACGTGCGCGCTTAAGCCCAGATTCTTCGAGGCGCGCGCGGCCAGCATCAACTGCTCGATGGCCCATGCCGTGCGCGCTTCGCGATCGCCGCGCACCTGCGGCGGCGCGAAGCCGTCGAACAGCGTGTCGTAGGCGGGATGCACGGCGACGAGCTGCCCTTGCAGATGCGTGGAAAGCTCGGTGATCGTCACGCCCGCGTCGTCGGCCTGCTGGCGCAGGTCGTCGCAGTACGCCACGCTCGACGCGGCCTGCGCGAGATCGACGAGGCGCGCATCGGTGGGCACCTGGATGCCCTTGTAGCCGAGCTGGGCCGCCCAGCCGGCCATGTGCGCGAAGCTGTCGAACGGCGCGTCGTCGCCGAGGAACTGCGCGAGGAATATCGCTGGGCCCTTGATCGTCTTCATCGCAAGGACCGTCCTCAGAACGGCGAATCGGGGAAGTAGAACTGCTTCGCGTTCTCGCTGGTGATCAGCACCGAAGGGATGATCGTCGTGGGCGGCAGCGACTTGCCCTGCAAACGCGCTTCGGCCGTGAGCTTGATCGCGTCGTAGATGAACTTCGGCGAATACGACACATCGGCCTTGATGAGCGGGGCGCCGTCCATCACGCGCTTGACCATCTCCTTGGACCCCGCGCCGCCGAACACGATCTTGATGTCGTTGCGCTTGGCCTGATCGATCGCCTTGAGCACGCCCACGGCCATGTCGTCGTCGGCGGCCCAGACGGCGTCGATGTGCTTGAAGCGCGTCAGGTAGTCCTGCATCGTGCGAAAGGCGTCGTCGCGGTTCCAGTTCGCGTACTTCGCGTCGAGGATCTTGATGCCGGGGTAATTCTTCATCACCGACGTGAACGCGCTCCAGCGCTCGTTGTCGAGCGTGGTGGGAATGCCGCGCAGCGCGACGATATCGCCCTTGCCGCCCAGCTGCTTCGCGAGGTATTCGGCGGGGATCTTGCCGAACGCCGTGTTGTCGCCCGCCACATAGGCGTCCTGCGCGCTCGTGTCGGTCAGGCCGCGATCGACCACCGTCACGTACACGCCCTGTTTCTTCACCTGTGCGACCGGCTGCGTGAGCGAAGCCGATTCATACGGGAAGATCACGAGCGCGTTGATCTTGTTGACGGTCACGAGGTCCTGCAACTGGTTCGCCTGATCGGGCGCGTTCGCCGCCGTCTTGACGATGACCTTGAGGTCCGGGTGCGCCTTTTCGAGGTCCTTCTTCGCCTCGTTCGCCCACCAGACGATGCCGCCCGTGAAGCCATGGTCGGCCGTGGGAATCGCCACGCCCAGCGTGACCTTGTCGTCGGCGCGCGCCGCGCCCGCACCGAACGTCGCCGCTACGCCAAGCGCCAGCGCGCCCGCACACATCGTTCGAATCATCTTCTTCATGATGCCGTCTCCTGTCGTGCGCTCCCGCGCCCGTTCCTGCGTTGAGTTTTCGCTGCCTCCTTTTACTTCCCCACCGCCCTGCCAGATCTGCTTCGACATCCTTACCGCCTGCCGCGCTGCAGGAAGGCCACCGCAATGATCGCCACGCCCTGCACCGCCGCATTCAGATACACGCTGATGATGCTCGTGAGATTGAGAATATTGGCGATGACCGAGAGCAGCACCGCGCCGACCACGGTGCCCGCCACGCGCCCCTCGCCGCCCTTGAGCGCCGTGCCGCCCACCACCACCGCAGCGATCGCCTCCAGTTCCCACAACAGACCCGTCGTCGGCGTGGCGGAGCCGAGGCGCGGCACATAGAGCACGGTCGCCACGCCCACGCACACGCCCAGCAGCACGTAGGTGGCGCACTTCACGCGATCGACGCGGATCGCCGCATAGCGCGCGACCTGCTCGTTCGAGCCGATCGCCTGCACGTGCCGCCCGAACGCGGTGCGGTTGAGAATGAGCGCGCCGCCCGCCGCCGTGAGCGCAAACACCCACACGGGCACGGGAATGCCAAAGAGGCTCGCGTAATAGACCGGCCCGTAGAGATCGACGAGATTGTTCTGCAGCGTGAGCGCGCCGCCGTCGGCCAGCCAGGTGAGCACCGAGCGGAAGATGCCAAGCGTGCCGAGCGTCACGATGAACGGCTCGATGCGCCCGCGCGTGATCAGCAAGCCATGCGCGAGCCCGAACACCGCGCCGAGCACGAGCGCGATCGCCATGCCGATGGCGACGATCGCCACGGGCGCGACCGCGTGTTCGCTCGCGGCGAGCGTATTCATCACCCAGATCATCACGCCCGCGATGAGCGCGGCCATCGAGCCGACCGACAGGTCGATGCCGCCCGAAATGATCACGAACGTCATGCCCACGGAAATGATGCCGATGAACGAGGTGCGCGTGAGCACGTTGAGCAGGTTGCCGGCGGTGGCGAAATCGCGGTTGAGCAGCGTGCCGAGCACGCACAGCAGGATCAGGCCGATGAGCGGCCCGACCCCCGCGAGCCGGTGCACGAAGCGCGCTGCGGCCGAGCGCGCGCCACGGCCTTCGGACGCCGCGTCAGTGGGTGCCGGTTGCATGAGCGATCAGCTCCTCTTCGTTCAGATGTTCGTGCCCGAGCGTGGCGACGAGCCGGCCCGCGCGCATCACGGCCACGCGATGCGCGAGCCCGATCAGCTCGACGAGTTCGGACGAGATCACCACGACCGCGCGCCCCGAGGCCGCGAGCCGCTGGATCAGGAAATAGATGTCGCGCTTCGCGCCCACGTCCACGCCGCGCGTGGGCTCGTCGAGCACGATCACGCGCGGGTCGGGCTGCAGGAACTTGGCGAGCGCGAGCTTCTGCTGGTTGCCGCCCGAGAGCATGCGCGCGCGGCTGTCGAGGTCGCCCGTGCGGATGCCGAATTCGCGCACCGCCTTCTCCAGCGCGCGGCGGCCCGCCTTCAGGTCGAGCAGCGGATGGCCGTAGCGCTCGAGCGTCATGAGCGTGAGGTTGTCCTGCAGCGTGAGGTTCATGTGCAGGCCGCGGCCCTTGCGGTCTTCGCTCAGGTACGTGAGGCCGAGGCGCATCGCGTCGCGCGGGTGGCGCAGCATCACCGGGCGGCCATCGATCTCGATCTCGCCCGCGTGCCTGTGGCGCAGGCCCACGATCGCCTCGAACGCCTCGCTGCGCCCCGCGCCCACGAGGCCCGCGAAGCCGAGAATCTCGCCGGCGCGCACCTCGAAGCTCAGATCCTCGACCCAGCCCGGCACGGTGAGATGCGCCACACGCAGCGCCACGGGGGCGATCCCGGGCGCCGCGCCTTTCTCAGGGAACATGTCGGAGACGTCGCGGCCCACCATGAGGTTCGCCATCTGCTGGCGCGCCAGGCCCGCCGTCGCGCTCGCGGCCACGAAGCGGCCGTCGCGCATCACGACCACGTCGTCGGTGATGGTCTCTACCTCGTCGAGCTTGTGCGAGATGTAGACGAGCGTCGTGCCGGATGCGCGCAGCTTCGTCATGAGCGCGAAAAGGCGCGCGGTTTCGGCAGGCGTGAGCGTGGCCGTGGGCTCGTCCATGATGAGCAGGCGCGCGTGCCGCGAGAGCGCCTTGGCGATCTCCACGAGCTGTTTCTCGGCGACGATCAGGTCGCGCACCTTCACGTCCGGGTCGCGCGCAAGGCCCACCTGCGCGAGCAGTTCGCGCGCTTCGCGGCGCATGGCGGCGTCGTCGACGAGCCAGCCTTTGCGCTTTTCGTGGCCGAGGAAGATGTTCTGCGCGATCGTCAGGTGCTCGGCCAGGTTGAACTCCTGGTGGATCAGCACGATGCCGGCGGCTTCGGCCTCGCGCGAGCCTTCGAAGCGGCGCGCCACGCCGTCCACCAGCATCTCGCCCGCGCTCGCGTTCTCGTAGCCCGCGAGGATCTTCATGAGCGTGGACTTGCCCGCGCCGTTCTCGCCCAGCAGCCCGTGAATGCGCCCCGGCGCGAGCTCGAAGCTCACGCCGTGCAGCACGCGCACGGGACCGAAGTCCTTGCGGATGTCGTTGAACTTCACGGCGACGCTCATGCGCGTGCGCTCCTCCAGTGGCCTTGTCGGCGGGCTCCGGCGGGCGGCGCTCGCCGCCCGCCTTCGCTCCGCTGGTCTCCCCTGCTATGTGTTCGTTTGCGTTTTTTTCGACTTCACCCGCTCTCACGCACCACCAGCCGATGCGGAAGCAGCACGCCCGGCACGCTCGCGCGCGGATCGGCGAAACGCCGCAGCAACAGGCGCGCGGCCGTCTCACCCAGCTCCCGCATGGGCTGCGCGATCGTCGTGAGCGGCGGGTCGATCTGCGCGGCGAGCGCGATATCGTCGAAGCCGACCACGGCGACGTCGTGCGGCACGCGCCGCCCCGCGCCGCGCAAGCCGTTGACCACGCCCACCGCGAGCGTGTCCGAGACCGCGAAGATCGCGTCGGGCGCTTCGCCCGCCGGCAACCGCATGAGCGCGGCGGCGGCCTGCGCGCCCGCGTCGTAGTCGAGGCAGTTCACGTTCACGCGCCAGGCGTCGCACATCGCGATGCCCGCTTCGCCAAGCGCGTCGCGCCAGCCGTCGCGGCGCTGCTGCGCGTAGAGATAGTGCTCGTCGGAGTTGATGAGCGCGACACGGCGCCGCCCCCGCGCGATCAGATGCCGCACCGCGTCGTGCGCGGCCCGGTAGTTGTCGATGCCGACATACGGCACGCCCACGTCCGGATCGAACTCGCAGCAGGCCACCCACGGCAGCGCCGTCGATTCGGCGGCCAGCGCATGTTGCACGGTTGCCGGGTCGAGGCAGATCGCCCCATCCGCGCGATGGCGGCGCAGCAGATCGAAGTAGCTGCGCTCGCGGCCGGCGTCGGCGCCCGTGTCGCACAGCAGCAGGAAAAATCCGTGCTCGCGCGCGACGCTGTCGATGCCGCGCACGATCTCCGCGTAAAACGGGTTGCCGAAGTCGGGCACCATCGTCAGAAGCAGGCGGCTTTCGGCGGTGCGCAGGTTGCGCGCAAGTTCGTTCACGCGATAACCACTCGACTCGATCTCGGCGAGCACGCGCTCGCGCGTGGCGGCGCGCACGTTCGCATGGCCGTTGAGCACGCGAGAAACCGTCGCAACGGAGACGCCCGCGCGCTGCGCCACCGCCGCGATCGAGCCGCCGCGCGAGGCGCTGGCGGTGCTGGCGTCTTCGTCTTGCGGCTGCGGCCGCAGTGGCGACGTTCTGGACGAGCGAGCGGACATGGGCGAAGGCGTTGGTGACCGGTTCGGAAACCTGCGGCGGCCGCGACGTGCGTCGTCTGGGCGCGTCAAAAATGTAATCGATTACATTTTTGGTACGAGAACCGCAAAACTGCAAGGCGCACGACGCCAGGACAAACACCGATGCGTCAATGCCGCCGGGCCCCCTTCGGGCTGCCGGCGGCGCGGCCGGGCCAGTAGCCGGTTTGCTACAATTCTCCGATTGCCCGACACCTTTTTGCCGGGCTTCGACCCGAACCGATCCCGACCACAACGCCGAGTCACCATGAACATCGAACAAGCGCGTTTCAACATGATCGAACAGCAGATTCGCCCCTGGGAAGTGCTCGACCAGGACGTGCTGAACCTGCTCTCGATCGTCAAGCGTGAGCATTTCGTCCCCGAGGCCTATACCGCCCTCGCGTTCGCCGATCTCGAAGTGCCGCTGCCGAACGGCCAGCACATGATGGCACCGCGCGTCGAAGCGCGCGTGCTGCAGGAGCTCGCGGTGAAGAAGCACGAGAGCGTGCTGGAAATCGGCGCGGGCTCCGGCTACATGGCGGCGCTGCTCGCGCACCGGGCGCAGAAGGTGCTGACCGTGGAGATCGACACGGAACTCGCCGAATTCGCGCGCGCGAACTTCGTCAGGAACGGCGTGCTGAACGCCGAAGTCGTGGTCGGCGACGGCGCACGCGGCTGGGCCGCGAACGCGCCGTACGACGTGATCTGCGTCTCGGGCGGCCTGCCGGTTGTGCCGCAGGAGCTGCTCGAGCAGCTCAAGGTGGGCGGGCGTCTGGCCGCTTTCGTGGGCGGCGCGCCCGTCATGGAAGCGCAGATCATCACGCGCATCGACGAAAAGCAGTTCCGTATTGCCGGCGTGTTCGAAACCTACGTCGAGCCGCTGCAGAACGCCGTGCATCCGCCGCGCTTCAAGTTCTAAGGCGCTGCCAACCTGCCGCATCGCCGGGTTCCGTGCACGGCGGCCCGGCTTACTTACCCGATTGAGTGTTCCATGCAGAATCTGACCGCCCCCGCCCTCGCCGAATGGCTTGCCGACACCTCGCGCGAGACTCCCGTACTGCTCGACGTGCGCGAGCCGTGGGAAATCGAAACGGCAAAGATCGCCGGCAGCCTGTCGATCCCCATGCGCGAGATCCCCGCGCGCAGCGAGGAACTGGACGACGAGGCGCAGATCGTCTGCATTTGCCACCACGGCGCGCGCAGCGCCCAGGTGGCGATGTTCCTCGAATCGCGCGGCCACACGAAGGTGTTCAACCTGCAAGGCGGCATCGACGCATGGTCGCGTCAGGTCGACCCCAAGGTGCCGACGTACTAGGCAGGCGCACGCCAGCTTAACCAAACGGCGCGAAAGGGCGCGGCTCAGGCCGCGCCCTTTGTCATTTCTGGACCATTCACCTCGGTCCACGGCGTGCGGCACCCGCATCGCTGCCCCGGCACGCCACTCATGCACAACGATGCAGCGCGCCCTGCCGCACCGTTCGTCCCGCTTCATGCATGCGCGCACTGAGACGATGCAGCGCGCCCGACCATGCATCTTGCTGCACCACAATCGCCCGCCCGTTGCGTGACCACCAATGCGCCCCGCATCTCCGCGCGCCTTATGGGGCAAGCCTGGCGCCTGACCTTCACGCTGGCACAACGCTTGCAGAAGGGTATGCGCAAGACACGCCACACACTCACCGGGCGGCGCGCAAGACGACAACGACCACGCGCCATGGCCCACGACTCACTCACGGACAAGAGGCACAAAAATGAAACGTCGCAGTCTGTTGAAACTCGGGACGATGTCGGGCGCACTCGCGGCTGCGGGGCGCATGCCGTTCGCGCACGCGGACACCGGCAGCGGCCCGATCAAGGTCGGCATCCTGCACTCGCTGTCGGGCACGATGGCCATTTCGGAAACCTCACTGAAAGACACCGCGTTGATGACGATTGCCGACATCAACAAGAACGGCGGCGTGATGGGGCGCCAAATCCAGCCCGTGGTGGTCGATCCGGCTTCGAACTGGCCGCTCTTCGCCGAGAAAGCGCGCCAGCTCCTCACGCAGGACAAGGTGGCCTGCGTGTTCGGGTGCTGGACTTCGGTGTCGCGCAAGTCGGTGCTGCCCGTGTTCGAGGAACTCAACGGCCTGCTCTACTACCCCGTGCAATACGAAGGGGAAGAGATGTCGCGCAATGTGTTCTACACGGGCGCGGCGCCCAACCAGCAGGCGATTCCCGCGGTGGAATACCTGATGAGTGCCGAAGGCGGCGGCGCGAAGCGCTTTTTCCTGCTCGGCACCGACTATGTGTATCCGCGCACGACCAACAAGATCCTGCGCGCCTTCCTGCACTCGAAGGGCGTGAAAGACAGCGATATTCAGGAGGTCTACACGCCGTTCGGCCATAGCGACTATCAGACCATCGTCGCAAACATCAAGACGTTCTCGCAAGGCGGCAAGACCACCGTCGTGTCGACCATCAATGGCGACTCGAACGTGCCGTTCTACAAGGAGCTCGGCAACCAGGGCATCAAGGCCACCGACGTGCCGGTGGTCGCGTTCTCCGTGGGCGAGGAAGAACTGCGCGGCATCGACACGAAGCCGCTCGTGGGACACCTCGCGGCGTGGAATTACTTCATGTCGGTCAAAGGCCCGAACAACACGAAGTTCAAGGAGCAGTTCGAAGCCTGGGTGCAGGCGAACAACCTGCCCGGCGGCAGCAAGCGCGTGACCAACGATCCGATGGAAGCGACTTTCGTCGGCATCCACATGTGGAAGCAGGCCGTGGAAAAGGCGAAGAGCACCGATGTCGACAAGGTGCGCGTGGCCATGATCGGCCAGACCGTGGCGGCGCCCTCGGGCTTTACGCTCACGATGGACGGCAACCACCACCTGCACAAGCCGGTGATGATCGGCGAGATTCGCGGCGACGGCCAGTTCAACGTCGTCTGGAAGACGAAGACCGCCGTGCGCGCGCAGCCGTGGAGCCCGTTCATCGCCGGCAACGAAGGCAAGCCGGATGTGGTCACCTCGAACGCGCTACCCGCCTTCCTGCGCCGCTCGCGCGTGGCCTGACGTTGTCTTCGCGAGCGCCGCGCCGCCACGTGGCGCGCGCTCGCGTGCTCTGTCTACGGGCCTGCGCGTAACAGCCAGGATGTTGCGCACCGGCCCGCACCAAAAGAAAACATCATGGCTCTCTCACTCCCGAGGTACGCGCAAGCGGGCCTGCGCCGCGCGCTCGCCGCGGCTGCGCTCTTCACGGCGCTATGCACGTCCGCGCACGCGCTCGATGCGGCCGATGTCGCCCCGCTCGGCGGCGACGATTTCGACGCGAAATCCGCGGCCATCGACAAGCTCATCGCCACGCACGACGCCGCGTCGCTTGCGCTCCTCAAGGCGCTCGCCGACGACAGCGTCACCGCAACCGATTCGGGCGAAGTGCTCGTGCAGGATGGCGCGGATGGACAAAGCGCGCGCGACGCCGCCACGGGGCAGCCCGTCGCCGCAAATGTCGCTTCGAGCGCACAGCCCATCACGCTGAACAACCTCTTGCGCTCGAAGGTAGCGGGCGCGGTCTCGGGCCTGCAACTCGCCTCGCCCGACCTGGAAACGCGGCGCGCGGCGATTGCCGCGTTGCTGAAGAACCCCGACCCGGCCATGAAGCCGCTGATCGACGCTGCGCGCGCGAAGGAAACCGACCCGGCGCTCAAGCGCCGTCTCGACACGCTCTGGGCGATGACCGCGCTGCACGACCCGAATGCGGCCACGCGCCTCGAAGCGGCGAAGCTCGTCGCCGCGCGCCACGACCTCGACATGTACGAACTGCTGCGCCCGCTCGTCGCGAAGAACGCAAGCGGCGCGTACAGCGAGCCCGATGCCGACGTGCGTGCAGCAGCGCAACAAGGCATCGACGCGCTCGACGCCATCCAGCGCCGCAGCGAGATCGCCGGCACACTGTTCGCGGGCCTCTCGCTCGGCAGCGTCTTGCTGCTCGCGGCGCTCGGCCTCGCCATCACCTATGGGCTCATCGGCGTCATCAACATGGCGCACGGCGAGTTCCTCATGATCGGCGCGTACGCGACCTATGTCGTGCAAACGCTCGTGCAGCGCTATGCGCCCGGCGCGTTCGACTGGTATCCGCTCTTCGCGATTCCCGCTTCGTTCGTTGCCGCCGCGCTCGTGGGCGCGGGAATCGAGCGGCTCGTGATCCGCCACCTCTACGGCCGCCCGCTGGAGACGCTGCTCACCACATTCGGCATCAGCCTCATCCTCATTCAGGCCACGCGCATGATCTTCGGCGCGCAAAACGTGCAGGTCGAAAACCCGTCGTGGATGAGCGGCGGCGTGAGCGTCATGCCCAACCTCATCCTGCCGTACAACCGCCTCGCGATCCTCGCGTTCTCGCTGATCGTGGTGGGCATTGCGTGGACCGTGCTCACGAAGACGCGTCTTGGCCTGTTCGTGCGCGCCGTTACGCAAAACCGCCGCATGGCCGCCTGCGTGGGCGTGCGCACCGCGCGCGTGGATGCGTGGGCTTTCGCGTTCGGCGCGGGCGTGGCGGGCCTTGGCGGCTGCGCGCTCTCGCAGATCGGCAACGTCGGCCCCGACCTCGGCCAGAGCTACATCATCGATTCGTTCATGGCCGTGGTGCTGGGTGGCGTCGGGCAGATTGCGGGCACCGTGATCGGCGGCTTCGGTCTCGGGCTCGTCTCCAAGGCCATCGAGCCGTTCTGGGGCGCCGTGCTCGCGAAGATCGCCGTGCTCGTGCTGATCGTGCTCTTCATCCAGAAGCGTCCGCAGGGGCTGTTCGCCCTCAAGGGCCGCAGCGCGGAGGCATGACATGACGAGCGTCACTTCCTCTTCCACGCGTCACACGCTGGGCGCCTCGCGACCTTCCGGCGACGGCGCCGAAACGTTCGCGCTCGGCTTGCCCGCGCGGCCGGCCCTGCTCTCGCCGCGCGCCTGGCTCGCGCTCATCGTGCTGATCCTCACAATCGGCGTGGGCGTGCCGCTTTGCGCGCTGGTGCTGCCGCAATCGAGCGCGCTGCATCTTTCCGCGTATGCGATGACGCTCGTCGGCAAGCTCATGTGCTATGCGATCGCCGCGCTCGCGCTCGATCTCGTGTGGGGGTACTGCGGCATTCTGAGCCTCGGTCACGGTCTCTTCTTCGCGCTTGGCGGCTACGCCATCGGCATGTACCTCATGCGCGAGATCGGTCACGACGGCAAGTACGGCAGCGACCTGCCCGACTTCATGGTGTTTCTCGACTGGCATGCGCTGCCGTGGTACTGGCAAGGCACACAGCACCTCGGGTATGCGCTCCTGCTCGTCGTGCTCGTGCCCGCTGTGGTCGCCTGGGTGTTCGGCTTCTTCACGTTCCGCTCGCGCGTGAAAGGCGTATACCTCTCGATCATCACGCAGGCCATGACGTTCGCCGCGATGCTGCTCTTCTACCGCAACGAAACGGGCTTCGGCGGCAACAACGGCTTCACCGACTTCAAGCGCATTGCGGGCATGCCGATCACGCATCCGGGCACGCGCACCGTGCTGTTCCTCCTGACGTTCGCCGTGCTCGTGCTCGCGTTTCTCGGCGCGCGGGCCATCGTCACCTCGAAGCTCGGGCGTGTCGTGACCGCCGTGCGCGACGGCGAAACGCGCCTCATGTTTCTCGGCTACAGCCCGCTTGGCTACAAGCTCTTCGTGTGGACCGTCTCAGCCGTTCTGTGCGGCATCGCGGGCGCGCTTTACGTGCCGCAGGTCGGCATCATCAACCCGAGCGAGATGTCGCCCGGCAACTCGATCGAAATGGCGATCTGGGTGGCCGTGGGCGGACGCGGCACGCTCATCGGGCCGATCATCGGCGCATTCGCCGTGAACGGCGCAAAGAGCTTCTTTACCGCCCATTTCGCCGAGTACTGGCTGTTCTTCCTCGGCCTGATGTTCGTGCTCGTGCCGCTGTTGCTGCCCAACGGCATCATGGGACTGATCGAACTCATCCGGAACCGGATCACCACGCGGAGCGAACGCCCATGAACGGACATAGCGTGATCAGCGACCCGCTCAACCACAACCCCTTCGACGACGCCCTCAAGTACGACGAACTCGCCCTCTCCGGCGTGGCGGAACTCGGGCACGTGGTCGAACCCGGCGCGATCGACATCTCGCACGGCACGATCCTGTATCTCGAAGACGTGACCGTGAGCTTCGACGGCTTTCGCGCGCTCAACAAGCTGTCGCTCGTAATCGACGCGGGCGAACTGCGCTGCGTGATCGGCCCGAACGGTGCGGGCAAGACAACGATGATGGATGTCATCACCGGCAAGACCGCGCCCGATTCGGGCAAGGTGTTCCTCGGGCAAACGCTCGACCTCACGCGCATGAACGAGCCGGCGATCGCGCGCGCGGGCATTGGCCGCAAGTTCCAGAAGCCCACGGTGTTCGAGCAGCATCCCGTCTGGGAGAACCTCGAACTCGCGATGAAGGCCGACAAGGGCTGGTTCGCCACGCTGCGCGCACGCCTTGGCCGCGAGGCGCAGGCGAAGATCGAGGAAACGCTCGAAGTGATCCGGCTGGAAAGTGACGCGCGACGCCTCGCGGGCGAACTCTCGCACGGCCAGAAGCAGCGGCTCGAAATCGGCATGCTGCTCATGCAAAAGCCGCAGCTGCTGCTGCTCGACGAGCCCGCCGCCGGCATGACCGACGACGAAACCATGGAACTCGCGACGCTCCTCAACCGCCTGCGCGGGAGCTGCTCGATGATGGTGGTCGAGCACGACATGGAGTTCGTCGCGGCGCTTGCGGGCGAGGCCGGGCGCGTCACGGTGATGGCCGAAGGCAGCGTGCTCGCGCACGGCACGCTCGACGACGTGAAGCGCGACGAAGCGGTCATCGAATCGTATCTGGGCCGCTAGGGCCGTTTTGAATAGACCAGTCATGCTAACCATCGAATCGCTGAACCAGTACTATGGCGGCAGCCACATCCTGCGCAACGTCTCGATGACGGTGCCCGAGGGCGAACTCACCGTGCTGCTCGGGCGCAATGGCGTGGGCAAGACCACGCTGCTGCGCTGCCTCATGGGCGTCGTGCCGACGAAGAACGGCTCGATCGCGTGGCGCGGCGAGGCGCTCACGAAGCTGCCCACGCATGCGCGGGTGGCGCAGGGCCTCGCTTACGTGCCGCAAGGGCGCGATATCTTTCCGCGCCTGAGCGTCGAAGAGAATCTGCTGGTGGGCGCGGCAAGCAGGAAGCGCATGCCCTCAGGCGTGCCCGCGCATATCTACGAACTCTTTCCCGTGCTCAAGGACATGAAGGCGCGGCGCGGCGGCGACCTCTCGGGCGGCCAGCAGCAGCAGCTCGCCATCGGCCGCGCGCTGATGAGCGATCCGCAGCTGCTCATTCTCGATGAGCCTACCGAAGGCATCCAGCCTTCGATCATCCAGGACATCGGCCGCACGCTGCGGCGGCTCGTGGAAGAGATGCAGATGACGGTGCTGCTGGTCGAGCAGTACTACGACTTCGCCAAAGCCATTGCGGACCGCTACTGGGTGATGAGCCGCGGTGAAATCGTGGCGGGTGGTGCGGGCGCGAGTATGGATGCGGATGGGGTGCGGGAGCTGATCGCGGTGTGAAGCCTGAAATTGGCGACCAGCCGCTACGACGAATGCCGGGCAGCCTTACGAAAGTTCTACGTGGATCTGCAGGGACCAGACGGCGCTCGTCGCCCCTGAACCACCTTTCAGGCGCATGCAACGTCAAGGCAGCTTCCAAAGCGCAACAGCCCGCTGGTTGTGCGCTGGGGGCTGCGCATCTGGCGTTATGAAAGAACATATTCGAATTTATCAATCATCCGGTCGATAAGATTCGTGTCGATATTTTTCTTGCTGGGAACGATGAATAGGCACTGCCGGCCGAAAGTGTCGGCGCGAGAGATGAAGTCCTCGACTATATGATAATGGGGACGATTTGTGTAATCATCGAAGATAATTTTCGTCCCTTCATTGGATAATTTCAGTGTTATTAAAAAACAGAGAACGCGAAATCGTCCATCAATAAGAACAATGTCGGGGTTCTGATGATTTGTCCATGGAGCATTGGCGTATCTAAGAAAATTTTGCCTTTTTTGGTAATTGATTGGAGCGCCCCACTGCCCCAGTTCACCGCAATCTACCCACTCAATTGTGGCATCTTTCCGGTCAATTCTAGTCTCCACAAAATCAATCCATTCCTTGCTCGTGTCTATGCTATGAATTTTTGCATTGGTATTCTGCGCTACCCAAATCGTGCTTTCTCCGCAGCCGTACTCGAAATAAAGCCTCGATGAGGCCGTGAGTCGCTTGAACATTGCGTCATCGCCATCGAAAAGAACCTTCTTCTTTTCGGGAGATAGCAATTTCCTGGCTCCAATGGTAATCAGGGGAGGAGTGATGAGTTTAAGGCATTTAATTGCTGACATTGTTGTCTCCACTCATAATTTGAGACAATAGAAAATCCATCAATTGGGGTGGTGCAGTTTCCGAATAACCTTTAACGAACGCTTTCAGACAGGTTTACGATTTCCTGTCTGTTACGACACGAACGTTTCCTCCATGACCATGCAGGACATACAGGCGAACTTCTGTGGCCTTTCGCACAGTAGTGCCCCTAACCAGGGATCCGCTCTAGGCAGGCGCCATCCTCCCCGTCCGCGCTTCGTTGCGAAGCGCTTAGCCGCGAGTTTCGCGGCGACATGTCTGGGGACTATGCACGCGCTGGTACGCGCCGGGCGTTCGGAGGGATTCGGGGTCTGCAATGGAAGGGGCGACGCGATCCCTGTGAGGGGCTTGCAGCAGACGTGCCCACGAAGAACGGCTCGATCGCCTGGCGCGGAGAGGCGCTCACGAAGCTGCCCACCCATGCGCGCTTGGCGCAGGGCCTCGCTTACGTGCTGCAAGGGCGCGATATCTTTCCTCGCTGTACGCAGCGGTCAACCCCGTATTGCCGTTATGCGCGGCGGCGCCGGGCTTGAGCTTGCTGTAATGGAGACCGGGTAGTTAGCCTTCATCGCGGCTAGCTCAAATGAGCTATAATGGAGGCTCATTTGATTTACGACGGAAGCGCGCCATGCAACTCGTTTCCCCCGAGAAGATCGCTGCAGTCATGGGCCTCAGCCCAGTACCCCATTCGATCGCCGAACTTGAGGCGCAGGTCGCAGAAGGCCTGCCCAAATCAGCCCTGCGAAACGGCGTCGAACACATTGCCCTGACCGCGGAGGCAAGGCGCGCGCTTCAGGCTCGCATCGTCCCCGAGGCAACCTACAAGCGCCGTCGCGACAGGCTCACGCCTGACGAATCAGAAAAGACAGAGCGGCTCGCACGCGTCTACGCGAGCGCGGCCTACGTCTGGGACGAACCTGCCGACGCACGTACCTTCCTTGCCACGCCCCACCCCCTGCTGGAAGGCCGCGCGCCGCTCGAGGTCGCCCTGACAGAACTGGGTGCGCGGCGCGTGGAAGAGCTGCTCTGGAAACTCTTTTACGGGCTGCCAGCCTGATGAGGATTTTCCGCATTGCCGACAGGCGGCATCCGCTCTGGAGTGGCACCGGCGCCATGCTCGTTGGCGGCCGGTTCAACAGCCCTGGCCGTCCCGTGATCTATGGCGCGCTCACGTTCGCGGGTGCCATGCTGGAGGTGCTGGTGCACGCACGGATCGGCAAAGTGCCAAAGACACACGTGTGGATCGAGGCGCAGGTTCCTGATGATCTTCCGGTCGAAAGGCACACTCCGGACACGCTGCCTGTGGGTTGGGACAGGCCATCCACTGAAATCGCCCGTGATTTCGGAAACCGCTGGCTGGAAGAGTGCCGCTCCGCGATCCTGATCGTGCCTTCGGTAGTCGCGCGTGCCGAGTCCAACGCCCTGGTGAATCCCGCCCATCCAGACGCTGCGCGGATCGTCGTATCCGAAGCGCTGCCGGTCTTATGGGACGAACGCCTGTTCGTTCTACCTGCAGCAGAGAGTCCGGGAAAACCGGAACAGCACTGAACGCGCAGTCACCGTGCGGTCGCAATCTTCCAGACTGGTATCACGTCGGAAATTTCACCAGGCAAAGACGAACTGGCCGTTGTTCCTTGCGTGATACCGGCAGCCAATTCTGGATGAACAGGGGCACAAGGCAAATCGCGGCGTAAGCGAGCAACTGCCGACCGCAAGAGACAGCAGTCGGGCCAGATGCAGTCATTCATACGCACGCTGGGAGTGTCCGCTTCGGCCTTCGGTTGAGTTCGCAAACCGACCCCTCGATTTTCTGCGGTCGATAGACAGCTTCGGGTTTCGAAGAACACCGCAGTCCGGGGTTCCAGTGGGCTGCCAACTCCAGGTGTTCGCCGTTTTTGAACGAAATGCCGATGCTTACGACTCGTCCTCTCCCAGAACGGCATCGATAGCCGCGTGACCAACCTTCTCTGCGATCGCCAGAGCCCTTTCGGGAGTGAGCGGCCCATTGCGAAGCTTCGTCTCGGCGCCAAGTTCTTCGACCACGCCGACATTGTCGTTTCCCGTTATCCAGAACGTTGCGTCATACAAGCCTCTGGAAGCCTCACATGAATTTCAAAACCGCGATGCGAGAACACTCGAAGCATGGAAGACCCGCGGAAACGATAAGGAAATCCGGTTAGTCAATCTTCTGCACGTTCCGCGAACTTTCGGCCTGCTGGATCGCCCGTCTGCAGACATCGAAAGCCGCTCGAAACGCGTCATCGGCATCATCGAATGGACCCTTGATGTACTCGGTGTCCGCGCGAATTTTCGATAAGCATTCCGATGTCTCACCGTACACGGGCGGCTCAACAATGAAGTACCTCGCCTCCCCCGCCGGGGTAAGTCTGCTTGCTACTGTTGCCTTCATTTGCCAACCGTTTAATGTATCGATCCGCGTTTTCATACGCCTCCCATCAGATCCCGTAAAGTCCGTCGCGTGATGGCGGACATTGTTCCGCGATCAGGCAGCGTTGTACTCGCTGCCATCCGCACGGTTGGCGCTGATGCGCGCGTGCGCCATGTATTCCCCGTCCACCCGACGGGGTGTTGGGTCGATCCTGAAACGGATTGAATCGGAACGCATGTATTCACCTTGTCAATCCGGGTGCGGCATCCATCTACCGCAAGGTCCATCGTCATCGTCAGGCTGCGCGAGTGTTGAGAAGCGCCATGATGTGCCCCGCCTCGCAATCCGCCTCGCAACCTGGCATACCGCTTTCGCGCAACAGCGTGCGAACTGCGACGAACATCCGGTACGCTTCCGGGTCGACCTCATGGCGACGGTCGCCGATCAGGCTATCCAGGTCCGCGTTCGCATCCGACGGAAAAAATTCGTCGATAAATTCGCGGCCGCGGACCTGGATGCGTCTGAGCAGGTCGTTTCTGTTCACGGTGAACCTCCATCGATATCGGAAAGCCATAGCCATTGCTCCAGCGCGGAACAGCGGCTACGTGATTGGAGAAAAGTTCAGGACTTCATATCGACCACAGTCTCGCCCGGTGAACAGGTATCGATGAGGCGCTCTGCATATTCGATCGATGCACGACGCGCATCGCCCGCACTGCCGAATGGGCGGCTGGCTGCGAGGCAAAACACCCGGCTCCGTTGAGTGCCGTCGGGCTCCTGCGGTCCCAGGATTCGTACAGCAGCATCAAACCCCTCGTCGTAGTTATGGGAGGCACCGGACGCGGTTGGCCGGTGCGGATAAACCAGTGGGCAAATCTCAAGTCCACGGTAGAGACGGGTAGCGACAGTCATGGTGTCACCTTCTGGCCGCACGTTTGCGGCAAAAGCGGAGATAAGGGCGCACGCGACGGCCTCGACACATCTGGACAGCGGTCGATCGCGTTTCGTGGTCTGCGATGGAGGGAAGCGGCTCGATCCCCGAGGAAGGCTGCAGGAGGAGGGCTGGGATCGGTCGCAGGTCGACTGATGCTCTCATGTTACCCCTCTCCAGCCGTTTGTACAGCGAAAGTTCCTGACCGGTATCCTGCACGCTGTCGAACCCATTGAATCTGTTGACGGCATGCACTTCGGTTCCCGGATCTGCTCCCGTTCAGTAGCGGCGAAACGCGCGGTTGCGTGTCGGACCGCCGCTTCGTTGGTCCTTGCAACGAAGATCGACTGATCTGGCCCGCCGCCGTCAGGGGCGACAGGAAACACCGCCGGGCAAGTACCCTCCTTCGTCGGCCTTGATCGGTAAGGTATCCTTCCGGACATCCGCCTTGCGTCGTTCCAGATGTGCCTTCTGGGCATGCTGTGTAAGTGGGGCGATCGCGCATCTGCCTCGCGTCGTGTGATGCGCGTGAGAGACAGCCCGCCGGCATCCGGTCGGCCACGTTTATCGACACAGCAGTTAGCGATGATTCGCGTGCAGGTTGCGCAGCGCCAGTTGGCACAGTGCTATCGTGAATATCTGTCGCTTTTGACAGGACTCCAGGCCAACACATCAATACCGGTGAACGAACTGGCGATGCTTGATGGCGAGTTCTCCAGGTGGGAAACGCTACAGCGCAGAATATATGCACTGGCTGGCTTCAGGTGAGACGATCTGCCATCCATGAAACTGTCTGCACCCTCGTAGCACGAATCCATTCTCTCGTGTGCATTTCAATCGGCGAGCCCGCGCAATCCAATGCAGATTGCAACGCCCCCCGAATACGAGCACGAAAGGCGCATCAGCGGTCAACGTGCACACCGCATCGGTTGTCATCAGATCCGCTTTCCCAGCGTTACCGCTCCTCCTGCGTGTCACGCTTGCATTATCCCGGCGCGGCGCTCATGACGTAGCAGGACATCGCGATAGATTCCGGGCCGACGCGTCAGTTCCTGCGGCGTGCCATCGTCGACAAGTCGCCCGTGCTGGATCACAACGATGCGATCGAAGTTCTGCAACGTCGAGAGACGATGAGCGATGGCCACGACCGTACGGCCCTTCATTAGCTTGTCCCGTGCAGCCTGGACGACAGCTTCCGACGCGCTATCGAGTGCGGACGTCGCCTCATCGAGCAAGAGGATCGGCGCGTCCTTCAGCAAGGCGCGCGCGATCGCGATTCGCTGCCGCTGGCCACCAGAAAGGCTCGATCCATGCTCACCCACAACGGTGTTCAGGCCGTCGGGCAACGAACGGATCAACTCCAGGCACCCTGCATGCTCGCAGGCCTTCATCACCTGATCTTCCGTTGCCTCAGGGCGCCCGTAGCGCAGGTTGTCGAGCAGCGAACGGTTGAACAGCGAAATGTCCTGAGGCACGATACTCACCGCATCGTGCAGGCTCCTCAGGCTCACGTCGCATAGCCGCTGCCCGGATATGCATACTGCGCCGGCGCCCGCAGGTGGATCAAACCAACGAAGGAGCAGCGCGAGTACCGTGCTTTTGCCGGCGCCGGACACGCCGACAAGGCCAACGCGCTGCCCTGCATCGATATGCAGGCTGAAGTGATCCAGCACGCGACGTCGTCCCGGATACGAGAACGAGATATTCTCAAAATCAATGTTCGCGTCGCGAATCTGCAGATCCGGGACGTCCATTCCCTGCTTCATTTCCCGCGGGATGAGCAAGGACTGCGCGGCCTCCGCAAGACGGGCGACATGCTGGGTCATATCCACGAGCGCCACGGCAAGATCTCGCGTGCCGTGCAGAATAGCGAAGCCTAGCGAACTCACCAGCACGACGTCGCCAGTGGTGGCGCGTTCCTCGCTCCAAAGCCAGATGACCCATCCCAGCAGCAGGCAAGACAGTAACACCGTCATGATGGCGTGGATCAGCCGGAGCTTTTCGAGGTGACGCAATGAGGATTGGCGTGAGCGGATCTCGCTGTCGAGAAAGTTGCCGAAGCGCAGGCATTCGCGTGACATCGCATCAAACGCCCGAATAGTTGACATATTGCCGATGAGGTCGACCAGTTCTCCGTCGACGGACGCGGCCCGAGAAGCAAAATGCAAGTGACGCTCCCCTCCCTTTCTGGCGATCCAGAACAGGAACGCTGTCATGCATACGGAAATTCCAGCGAGGGCGAAAGCCATCCCTTTGCTCACCGAGCCGATAAGTACAACGGATCCCAATACGGACCGAAGCGTCGGAATGGCACTCCATGCCGCCATATTTTCGATCGTGAAGATGGCGATGGCGGTCGCCGAGATCCGGCTTGCAAGCATTCCCGGCTGCACGTTCGAAAAGTAAGCGGGCGAATGACCGGTGAGGTATCCGAACAGTTCACGGCGTACATCCCCTGTCACCGCGACGAAGGTCCGCACGCCGGCCAGGCCTGCAAGACGCCAGAACAGGTTATCCGCGAACAGGAGTGCAACGATGATGAGGAATGCCTACATTACACGAGCGGGATGCGCATGACCTGCAGGTAGCGTGTCGATGAGATTCTTCGTCGCAAACTGCGCGCCCAGCGAACAGGCAATGGCTGCCACGATGCCCGACAGGACCACCAGGTGGCCGTACGGATGTGCCCGGACGTAACGTAAGAGCAGACTGATCGGTTTGCGTGCATACCGCAACAATGCCGTCGCGCGGCGTCCGCGAATCTGCGTTCGGGGGTCCCCATCTGCAATGTCTGCACGTGTCGTAACCATCCCGGTACACCCCTGTTAGCGCCAGGTGACCGTCTGATCAGAAGTGGCGCCAGCGGTATGTGCGCATATGCCGTTCCTGAAACCGCGTGTCGTCATTGCACGACCGGCAATACAGTCCGGAAGTCATAGCCTGCGCCGCTGCCGGTCGTACGCACGAACAGAAAAAAGCTGATGAAGCGTATTACCGCGGATCAAACCAATAACGCACGCGGGGCACGTGGCCCAATACCTTGGTGACTTCGCTCGTTGGATGGCCGTTCCGCAATCGACAAAGGACGCCGGAATCGCTGGGACCCGAAGGACCGCAACGGGTCGGCCACTGTCGACCGCATCAGGCGGCAGTCGGCCAGGTGCGGCCGCTCGCGAACACCGCAGCGTAGACATCCAAACGACTACCCGGGCACGACAAACAGTCATTCGATTCGAGCGCATTATCCGACAGGTTGCGGTCCTCTGGCCGTAGAGGTGCACTGACAACCTTCCATAGAACCCAGTTCGATATAAATGTATACCCCCGTACCCTATCCAGGGTAAGATAGCCCCCTACCGTATTTAGGGGCTAGCCGTGAGCCATACGATTCGCGAAAAACAGAAGCTGCTCAACCGGGTTCGCCGCATCAAGGGACAGGTTGAAGCCATCGAGCGTGCACTTGAGGAAGAGCGCGGCTGCATGGACGTGCTCCAGCTCATCACCAGCAGCCGTGGCGCGATGAACGGGTTGCTTGCTGTGGTACTCGAGGATCACATCCGGACGCATCTCGTCGACGCGGAGCCGGACGACGAGCACGGCAGCGGCACCGAGCAGCTGATTGAAGTAGTCCACAGCTACTTCAAGTAAGAGGGAACCATGAGTCAATTCGAAAATGCTGCTTTCGGAGCGGGGCACGACCACATCTTTCTGGGCGCGGCCCACGAAGACAACGAGCGCAGGACGTGGATGGTCATCGCGCTGTGCAGTGCGATGATGGTGGCTGAAATTGTTGGCGGAAGCCTTTTCGGCTCGCTGGCGCTCGTCGCCGATGGTCTGCACATGTCGACACACGCCGGCGCGATGCTGATCGCCGCTTTGGCATACACCTATGCGCGCAAGCACGCGACAGACAACCGCTTCGTTTTCGGTACCGGAAAGCTGGGCGACCTCGCGGGCTTTACCAGCGCCATTGTGCTCGCCATGATCGCGCTGCTGATCGGGTACGAGGCCGTTTCGCGGTTTCTCTCACCCGTGCCCATCCACTTCGGCCAGGCGATCCCCATCGCAGTTGTTGGCCTGCTGGTGAATCTCGCAAGCGTCTGGCTGCTCAGCGGCAACCATCACGGGCACAGTCACGGACATGAGCACAGCCACGGCCACAGGCATGGACATCAAGACGAACACAGTCACCAGGAAGAGGCGCATCGCATCTTCGGTAGCGCGGGCGTTTTCGCCGTGTCGGTCTTTGAAGATGGTGTGCCGCCCGTTTTCCGCATCACGCCTGAAACGGCTTCCTCGAAACTGCACGTCAATGCTGTTTCAGTGACAACGATCCGCCCCGACGGCACGCACCAGAGCTTCGCGTTTGCCGATCGCGGTGGCTATCTGGAGTCGAAGGACGACATTCCCGAGCCGCATGCCTTCAGGGCCGTCGTCCACCTGCCTGATGGCGAGCATTCAATCGAGTTCGAAGAACATGAGCACGACCACGACGACGCGCAGGCTGCCGCGAACCGCGACCACAACATCCGCTCGGCATACATCCATGTGATTGCGGACGCCGCGGTTTCCGTGCTGGCGATCATCGGCCTCCTGCTGGCCCGTGCGTTCGGCTGGGTCTGGATGGACCCGCTCGCAGGCGTAATCGGCGCGCTGGTCATTGCGAACTGGTCGTGGGGCTTGATGCGCGATACGGGAGGCATTCTGCTCGACATGAATCTGGACAAGCGCATGGCCGAAAACGTCCGTCATGTCGTCGAAGACAACGGCGACGCAGTGCTTGACCTGCATGTCTGGCGCGTCGGTCCCGGGCACATGAGTGCGGTAGTGTCGGTCGTCACCCATGAAGCGCAACGCGGTCCGAGCTTCTATCACGCGGCGCTGAAGCGCTTTAAGGGGCTGTCTCACGTGACGGTCGAAGTCAATCCGGCTCGTGCCGCCGCGTGAGCGATGGCTGTCAAATCGCCGTGCGTCGATGTGTGCGCGTTCGATGGCGAGACCGGGCTTTGCATCGGCTGCTTTCGTACCCGCGAAGAAATCGGGAACTGGAAGAAGATGACGGACCACCGGCGGCATCAGGTCGTCAATGACCGTCCACGGAGACAGGCAAAGCTGGCTAGAAAAGCGACCACGAGCGAAACAAACGGCTGAGGTCCGGCCCCTCGTCCCCTGACATCGCGTGCACCGGAACGCTGGCCACGGAGGACGGACGCGCCGCAAAGGCGTATCCAGGCACCAGCGCGCAACGACACGGGACTAATCACCGTCATTTTCGGTCTGGCGCCGACGACGAGGGAAAGTCGTTGCCATGCAAACGCGTGCGTCCCGCTTGTTCAACGCGGATCCGGTGCTCCCGAACGAGCGCCGCAGAATCGAAACAAGTGTAATCGTCTGTTAGCAGCACACCCGCAGAGCACTTTTACCGGCGGAAAACCGCCTGGGCTTTGGTACGATCCGGCCTTTCGTACATGGCTCAACCACCGTGAATCACCCGTATGTGTCGCTTTTTCGTGAACTCTGCGCACGCTGGGTGAAATCCGGTCGGTCAGGCGCTGCCAGGGCAGGCGCATTGACCGCGCGCCTTTTCGCCGCGACTTGGCACGGCATTCGCCATCCGACACGCCGCGGCTTTGCGCTGACGATTGCCGCGGTGCCTGCGCTGTCGCTCGCATATACGCTGGCCCTCATTCCATTTACCCCCCGCCTCGGTGACATCCGCAAGGCCCGCGTTGACCGTCCCGCACTGATCCTCTCCGCCGACGGCACCGTGCTCGCGGAATTCAAGCCGGTCAATCGCGAATGGGTCACGCTCAACCAGATTTCACCGCATGTGGTGGACGCCCTGATCGCGACCGAGGACCGCCGCTTCTATCAGCATCACGGCATTGACCTGAGGCGCATTCCGTCGGCGGCATTGCACACATTTGCCGGGGCCCGACAGGGTGGCTCCACCATCACGCAGCAGCTCGCGCGTAACCTGTATCCCGATGAAATCGGTCGCGCACCGACGTTGACACGCAAACTCAAGGAAGCGATTACTGCGCTCAAGATCGAGTCCGTGTACAGCAAGGACCAGATCCTCGAGACGTATCTCAACACCGTACCGTTCCTGTACAACGCGTACGGGGTCGAGATGGCGGCGCGCACCTACTTCGGAAAATCCGCTGCGGAGCTCGACGTTCTCGAGAGTGCAACGCTCGTTGGCATGCTGAAGGCGAATAGCACGTACAACCCCGTGCTCAATCCTGAGCGCGCACTGGAACGCCGCAATGCCGTACTCGAACAGATGTTGAAATACGGCAAGCTCAGTTCTGCTGATTATTCCTGGCTGAAGCAGCGACCGCTCGGTGTCAATTTCGAGCCGCAGGCCGAACCGGTCGGCTCCGCTCCGCATTTCACAGTACAACTGCGCAGGTGGTTGACCGCGTGGGCTGATCGCAACGGCTACAACATCTATTCGGACGGGCTCGTAGTGCGCACGACCATCGATTCCCGACTTCAGGCAATGGCGACGCAGGCCGTTGCCTGGCAGGCCAGCCAGCTGCAGTGGATCGCCAACGGCACCTGGAACGAGCGTACAGGCTGCTGGCCGGGTAACGAACTGTTCCAGTCCTTCATCAGGCAGACAGCGGAGTACCGGACCGCACGGGAGACCGGCCTCTCCGATCAGACCGCAGTCAGGAAGCTTGCGCAGGATGCGGCGTTTGTGGGCGCGCTCTGCCACAGCAAGACGCAGGTTCAGGCCGGATTCGTCGCCATCGATCCACGCAATGGGGATATCAAGGCGTGGGTCGGTAGCCGCGACTATCGCGATGAGCCATTCGATCACGTGCAGCAGGCCCGTCGGCAACCCGGCTCCACCTTCAAGGCTTTTGTGTATGGTGCGGCTTTTGCCGATGGTGCGCAACCAGGCGACACAATCGTCGACCGCAACGTTGCCATTGCATTGAAGGGTAATGCGGTGTGGCGGCCGACCGACCCCGAGCCCCCTACCGGCCGGCCGATGACACTGCGCAATGCGCTTGCCTTCTCACGCAATCGCGTGGCTGCCCAGCTCATGCAGCGGGAGGGACCGGCAAAGGTTGCGGCGCTTGCGCGTGAGATGGGCGTCCGCGAAAGTCCCCTTGATGCCGTGCCGTCTCTCGCCCTCGGCACAAGCCCGGTCACGCTCAAGGAGATGGTCTCGGCGTATTGCACGATCGCCAATCGGGGAGCCTATGTTGAGCCACGCATGGTGACGCGCATCGAAGATCGCAACGGCAACGTGCTCGCCGAGTTCCCTGTTGCGCGGCCAACGCAGGCGCTACCGCCTGCCGCTGCGCTCAAGCTGGTCGACGTGATGCGTGACGTCGTCAATCGGGGCACTGGCTCCGACATCAGGACGCGTTTCGGTATTCATGCCGACGTGGCGGGCAAGACCGGAACGACGCAGGACAACACGGACAGCTGGTTCATCCTGATCCAACCGCAGCTGGTCGCCGGTGCCTGGGTGGGCTTCGACGACGCACGCGTGACATTGCGCAACGACTACTGGGGCGAAGGCGCGCACGGTGCATTGCCGATGGTGGGGGCCTTCTATGACATGGCACTGCGCGCGCGGGTCGTTGATGCCCACGCGCAGCTTGCGCCCGTGAGCAGCCCGTCGAACGCAGGTCATGCGCGCAAGCACCATCATTTCCTCTTCTGGCGATTCTGACGCGTCAGTACATTCGATAATCTGCGGACTGGTGGAGGCGAACAGCCACAGGCTGGACGCCTGTGGCATTGCTGTTCGCGCTGTTGATCGCCCCCGGGCTGATAGTAGCAGCCTGCTTTTCCGCCCGGCCCGAAACAGGCGTGCTTCGCGGCCAGAGCGAGCCACCAAATAGCACCACGAGAAGCAGGCTGAGCGAAACAACAAGCAGAAGCATGCCCAAGAATAACCACCGGTTCGGGCTCATGATCTGCATGTATCTTTTATCGTTTTCATGGCATGCGATCGACGCAATCTATGTCCAGCGTAGGAGATTGCAGCGCACTGCGTAGAACGAGCACGGAAAATGGCGGCGTCAGGGTAGGTGTGAACAGAGAAATTCCGAAGACGACCGGTGCCTGACACATAGCATCGCGTGTCTGGATCGAGCGCGACATCTTACGGGCGGATGCCTTAAGGCATCCTTACGCGCTGCCGCCCATAATCTTGCACGAGCCTTAGGGTAACAAGGCGTCAGACGTTAGAATTTACAGTGGTTCTGCAAATCACCGCGACATTGTGACCGCTATAGCCCGTTTTTGTTAGCCGGCCAAGTCCGTCTCGCACATACATTCACTTGGGGAGGAACGTTTAATGAAGAAACCCACACTTGCTCACTTGACTTTCGCCGCTGCTGCAATCAGCCTCGCCAGCGCTGTCCACGCGACTGATGTCAACGTAGGCATAAATGTAGGTGCCCCTGTCGTGGTTGCCCCACCCCCACCTCCCGCTGTGGTCGTCACGCCCGGATGGTACGGCGACCGATATTGGGATGGTCACCGCTACTGGGATCGCGATGACTGGGAAAAACATCACCATCACGACAAGGGCTGGCACTGCCCCCCGGGCCACGCCAAAAAAGGCGAGTGCTAATCGGCTTTGCGTGACCACGGATCCCTACCACGGACGCCCCGCAGCGCTGCTGCTTGCCTCGTTGCCGCTCAACGGAATGGGAGCGACGCCCACTGGCGGCTTTGCGCCTGAAAGCCGACGTTGTGGTCGCACGGGGCTAAATGACTGCAACGGGTCGTGCTATGCCCTTTGCATCGAGCGCCCGACGACGTGCACTTGCCGCGCTTGGTCGTCGGGCTCTGGTTGGCCAACTGGAGACGATCGAGGTGAATTGGTGAACGGCTGACGTTCGGCACAAAGTAGACCGATGCGCAGATTGGGCGATTAGCCGACTGGCATGGGCAACATGCGTAGGTGTCGCAGCTTGCCTGTCGGTGGCGTCGATGAATGGGCGGTGGGCAGCGCCACTGGGAGCGCTTTAAGCGTTGCGCTGCATTCCGTACTACGGCAAACAACGGGGCCTTGGATCTCTGGTGACAAAGCTGCGAATGGCTCGACGAAGAGAATTGGCAGCAAGCGGACTTCTAGCACCCCGACTCCGACTCCATCACCACACTGCCGTTAGCAGAGACCTGACAGTATCGTTATGCGCCCTCTGGTTACGACAGGTTACATAGAGTGGTCTTCGTAAAAGATGGTAAGTATCCGCGCTGAGGCGCCGAAAAACTCGTCCGACCTGGCTGCTATGCTTCATTCAGTCGCCCAGTTCTACCGTGTTTTTGCGCGCGTAACCTGAAAACAGACGTCTGAATCCCGCTTCACAGACCTGCAGGCGTGCACTCGGATCGCCTCAAGATCATGCTGTTGCAAGTCGCGAACTATGACAGTGGTTGGGCGCTTCTGTGCGAGTGTCGAAAGCTTGCTGCACTCTGCCGGTCCTTTTTCATCGAAGCTAGTCAACGCGCGACAAACCCATGCTTCCACTTTTTACCGAGGTCGACGTCTCTAACGCAGCCCGGATTCAGCTTCGCCCGATCGAGATGTCCGACGCCCAAAGGATATTCGAAATCTGGTCCGATCGCGAAGTGATGCGCTTTTACGACTTGGCGCCGCTAAACAGCATCGACGATGCCCGGCTGCTTGTCTCAGCTATGCTCAAGGAGCTCGCGGAAGGACTAAGTGTGCGCTGGGCCATCGTATCGAAATGCAGCATGCGTTTCATTGGCTCATGCGGGTTTAGATTCGATTCCAAGTTCTATTCCGCAAGTATTAGCTTCGAATTGGAACGTCATTCATGGCGACAGGGATTGATGCGCGAAGCGCTAAACGCGGCGATTGCACATGCATATGACCACTGGCAAATCAACCGTATCCAGGCGATCACGAACCTCGACAACTACGCCTCGATTGGACTTCTGAGAAGCCTGGGATTTGTGGAAGAAGGTGTGATGCGGCAATGGGGCTACTGGAAAGAGGCCTTTCACGACGTCCATCTTTTCTCCCGGATCAGGGCCGATCAACGGACAATGCAGACATCACCGCCTGCGTGAGGTGATATGCCGACGGTCGCGCGCTGGCTGTTCCGGTGTGGTGCTCACTCTGGCATCTCATTCGTCAGCGATGGGATGGCGGATGACGAGCGCCCGGATCGACAATGTCCAGGATCAGCCGGCGAAGTATGCGTCCAGCGGCCCAGTCCCTGCTGGAGCAAGCGGCAAACATGAAGGCTGATGTGACGTTCTTCAGGCACGGGGGGGACTCGTCATCTCACCAGTGGTTTGCTCGGTCGCAATCCATACCGAGACGGTGCAAAACGCCATCTATCTGAGCGCTGGGCGCCGGCGTGACATGCAATCGGTTTTGACGCACAGGCTCTCCGGCCCCAAGGTCAGCGCTCGCGAGCACGCGTGCTATCCTCAACGCCATTCCCCGCCTTTTTCCTCGTCACGCATGTCGCTCCACGTCGATCACGCCGCACTCGCCAACACCACGTTTCGCAGCACCGCGCATCAGGAATGGGCCGCGAAACTCGAACTCGGCTTCGAGCGCCAGGGCGAACGTACCGCGCTCACCCATCGCCTGCACGCGGGGCCGTTGCGCGTGCAACGGCCGCTCTACCCCGAAGGCGATGCGATCTGTCACGCGGTGATCGTGCATCCGCCAGCAGGCATCGCGGGCGGCGACCGGCTCGACATCGACGTGAAGGTGGGCGATGGCGCTCACGCCGTGCTCACGACGCCAGGCGCGACCAAGTGGTACAAGTCGAACGGCCGCGTGGCGCGCCAACGCATCAACGTGCGCGTGGGCGCGGGCGCGAAGCTCGACTGCCTGCCGCAGAACAACCTCGTGTTCGACCACGCCCACGCCGAACTCGAATTCGCGCTCACGCTCGGCGCGGGGGCTACGGCCATCGGCTGGGACGCGACGCAACTGGGCCGCCAGGCCGCGGGCGAGCGCTGGTCGGCCGGCATGGTGCGAGCGCTCACGCGCGTAACGCGCGCGGCGCCGGAAGGCGAAGGCGACGATCAACTGCTCTGGCTCGAACGCGCCCTCATCGACGCCAACGACCCGCTGCGCGACGCGCCGCAAGGCCTCGCGGGCTACCCCGCTTTCGGCGTGCTGTGGGCGATCGGCCCCGCGTGCAACGAGGCGCTCGCGCAAGACCTCGCCGCCATCCTGCCCTTCGACGACGCGCTGCGCTCGGGCGCGACCTGCATCGCGCCGGGCGTGCTGCTCGTGCGCGTGGTCGGGCGTTCGATGGAACCGCTGCAGAACACGCTCACGCAGTGCTGGACGGCGCTGCGGCCGTTCGTGCATGGTGTGAAGGTCGCGCCGCTGCGCTTGTGGACGACCTGAGCGCACGTCATACGCACCGCTTCGGTGCGTATCGGCGCTTCCACGCACGATAACGCAGCGCAGCAACGCCAACGCGGTGCAGAATCACCTCGCAGTTGGTGCATCTACGCTGTCCCCTTCACTGGCACACACCTTGCTGTGAGCTTGCATCGATTCGTGCGCGCCGCGCGCGAGGCCGCAAGCTGCGCGTAACCTCGCTCCCGTAAGCTGGGTCGACAGACTTGCCCCAACCGACCCAATACGATGACGCGATGAAGCTCACGCCACGCGAGAAAGACAAGCTCCTGATCTTCACTGCCGCGCTGCTCGCCGAAAGGCGGCGCGAGCGCGGCCTCAAGCTCAACTACCCGGAAGCCGTCGCCTTCATCAGCGCGGCGCTGATGGAAGCGGCCCGCGACGGCAAGACCGTCGCCGAGGTCATGCATTACGGCACGACGCTGCTCACGCGCGACGACGTGATGGAAGGCGTGCCTGAGATGATCCCCGACATCCAGGTCGAAGCGACCTTCCCCGACGGCACCAAGCTCGTCACCGTCCACCATCCGATTCCATGAGTCGAAAGGAGCCAGCCATGATCCCCGGCGAACTGCTGATCGACGACGGCGAAATCGAACTGAACGCGGGCCGCGAGACCATTACCGTGAAGGTGGCCAACACGGGCGACCGCCCCGTGCAGATCGGCTCGCACTTCCACTTCTACGAGGTCAATGCCGCCCTCTCGTTCAACCGCGAGGCCGCGCGCGGCTTTCGCCTGAACATTGCGGCGGGCACGGCCGTGCGATTCGAGCCAGGACAGGAGCGCACCGTGGAACTCGTGGCGCTTGCGGGCGAGCGCGCCGTGTACGGCTTCAACGGCCAGGTGATGGGCCCGCTCTGAGCGCGGCCAGCGAATTCAGGCGAATTCATCAGGAACCCGACATGACATTGAAGATCGGCCGCCGCGCCTACGCGGAGATGTTCGGCCCCACCACCGGCGACCGCGTGCGTCTCGCCGATACCGAACTCATCATCGAGATCGAGCGCGACTACACCGTCTACGGCGACGAAGTGAAGTTCGGCGGCGGCAAGGTGATCCGCGACGGCATGGGCCAGTCGCAGCGGGTGCACGCGGAAGTCGCGGACACCGTCGTCACGAACGCCGTGATCGTCGATCACTGGGGTATCGTGAAGGCCGACATCGGCATCAAGGACGGGCGCATCTGGAAGATCGGCAAGGCCGGCAACCCGGACGTGCAGCCAGGCGTGACGATTCCCATTGGCGCCGCGACCGAAGTGATCGCGGGCGAAGGCCAGATCGTCACGGCGGGCGGCATCGACACGCATATCCATTTCATCAGCCCGCAGCAGATCGACGAAGCGCTCGCCTCGGGCGTGACGACCATGCTGGGCGGCGGCACAGGCCCCGCCACGGGCACCAACGCCACCACCTGCACGCCGGGCCCGTGGCATATGGAGCGCATGCTGCAGGCCGCGGACGGCTGGCCGATCAATCTCGGCTTTCTAGGCAAGGGCAACGTGAGTTTGCCGAAACCCGCCGAAGAACAGATCGCCGCGGGTGCGATCGGCCTGAAGCTGCATGAGGACTGGGGCTCGACGCCCGCCGCCATCGATAATTGCCTGAGCGTGGCGGACGCAACGGACACGCAGGTGGCCATTCACACCGACACGCTCAACGAGTCGGGCTTCGTGGAAGCGACTGTCGCCGCCTTCAAGGGCCGCACGATCCATACGTACCACACCGAGGGCGCGGGCGGCGGCCACGCGCCCGATATCATCAAGGTGTGCGGTGAAGCGAACGTGCTGCCCTCGTCGACGAACCCCACACGCCCGTACACGATCAACACGCTCGACGAGCATCTCGACATGCTGATGGTGTGCCATCACCTCGACCCGTCGATTGCCGAAGACATTGCGTTTGCCGAGTCGCGCATCCGCCGCGAGACCATCGCCGCCGAGGACATCCTCCACGATCTCGGTGCGCTGTCGATGCTTTCTTCGGATTCCCAGGCGATGGGCCGCGTGGGCGAAGTCATCATCCGCACGTGGCAGACCGCGCACAAGATGAAGGTGCAGCGCGGCGCGCTGCCCGGGGACAACGCGCGCCACGACAATTTCCGCGTGAAGCGCTATGTGGCGAAGTACACGATCAACCCGGCGCTCACGCACGGCATCGCGCACGAAGTGGGATCGCTCGAACCGGGCAAATGGGCCGACCTCGTGTTCTGGGAACCGGCGTTCTTCGGCATCAAGCCTTCGCTCATCCTCAAGGGCGGCATGATCGCGCTCGCGCAGATGGGCGACCCGAACGCCTCGATCCCCACGCCCCAGCCCGTGCATTACCGCGAGATGTTCGCCACGCGCGGGCGGGCGCTTGCACAAACGTCGCTCACCTTCGTGTCGCAACTCTCGCTCGACAAACGCATGCCCGAGCGCTACGGCCTGCAAAAGCGCGTGGTGGCGGTACGCAACTGCCGCAGCGTGACGAAGGCCGACATGATTCACAATGCCTGGCAGCCGACGATCAGCGTCGATCCCGAAACGTACCAGGTCGTCGCCGACGGCCAGTTGCTCACCTGCGAGCCCGCCACGGTACTGCCTATGGCACAGCGTTACTTCCTGTTCTAAAGTTTAGCCATGCGCACGATCGATAAACGACTCAATGCGAAGCTCGCGCCCGTTCTTGTGAAGCGGGCGCCCACGCTCACGCTGCCCTACTACGCGCGCTGCAAGAGCCGCCTCGCGGCCACGCTCGACACGGGCGAGGAAGTGGGCGTCGTGCTGCCGCGCGGCACGGTGCTGCGCGACGGCGACCTGCTCGTGGCCGACGACGGCGGCCTCGTGCGCGTGATCGCGGCGGCCGAGTCGGTACTGCGTGTACGCGCGCCCGACCGCCTCACGCTCACGCGCGCCGCGTATCACCTCGGCAATCGCCATACGCCGGTGGAAGTGGGGGCGGACGAACTCAGGCTCGAAGCGGACCCCGTGCTCGAAGACATGCTCAAGCGCCTGGGCGCGCAGGTGGAGCGTGTGGAGTTGCCCTTCCAGCCGGAATCGGGCGCATACAGTGGTCAAAGCGGCGGCGGCCACCGCCACGGCCACGACGAAACCTTCGCCGAAGATTACGCGCTTGCGCAGCGCGTGTACGAGGAGCACGACGGGCACCACGCTCACGCGCAAGCGCACGACCACGGGCACGACCCTGCGCACGGTCATTCGCACAATCACGCCCGTGGCGACAATCACGCGCATGACCACGATTGCGGACACGACCATGGTCATTGCGACGGCCACGCGCACGACCACAGCCATGAACATCGCTGAGCTCACCGCCCTGCTGCATCTCGCGTCGCCGGCGCTGCCCGTCGGCGCGTTCAGCTACTCGCAGGGACTCGAAGCCGCAATCGATGCGCAACTCGTCACGAACGCCGACGACGCCGCGCACTGGATAGCGGGCGGCCTCGCGAACGTGCTCGCCTGCGGCGAGCTACCTTTTGTGGCGCACCAGATGGAACGCTGGCGCTCGCACGACGCACCCGCGCTGATTATTGCCAACGAGGAATTCGTCGCGAGCCGCGAATCGGCGGAACTGCGGCGCGAAACCGCGCAGATGGGCTGGTCGCTGCGCCAGCTCTGCGCGCAGCTCGAATGGGGCGATGCCGCGCGGCGCTCGACGCTCGAGCGCATGACGCCCATTGCGCAGCCCACGGCCTTCGCATTCGCCGCGTGGGCCCACGCGGCTGCGCCAGACGCCGCGCTCGCCGCCTACGCGTTCAGCTGGATAGAGAACCAGACGGCCGCCGCGCTCAAGGCGGTGCCGCTGGGCCAACTCGCCGGGCAGCGCATCATCGTCACGCTGCGGCCCGCAATCGAACGAGCCGTGGCGCGCGCACTTGCCACGCCGCCCGAGGCGCTCAACACCTTCGCGCCGCAACTCGGCGTGCTTTCTGCGCGCCACGAATCGCAATACTCGCGGCTTTTCCGCTCCTGACACACACGAACCATGAATTCGCACGCACCCAGCAAACGAACGAAGAAACTGCCGCCGCTGCGCGTCGGCGTGGGCGGACCGGTCGGCTCCGGCAAGACGACCTTGCTCGAAATGCTCTGCAAGGCCATGCGCGAGCGCTACGACCTCGTCGCCATTACCAACGACATCTACACGAAGGAAGACCAGCGCCTCTTGACCGTCGCGGGCGCCCTGCCCGCCGAGCGCATCATGGGCGTGGAAACGGGCGGCTGCCCGCACACGGCGATCCGCGAAGACGCATCGATCAATCTCGAAGCCGTCGACCAGATGCTCACGCGCTTTCCCGATGCGGACATCGTCTTCATCGAATCGGGCGGCGACAATCTAGCGGCGACCTTCAGCCCCGAGCTTTCGGACCTCACGATCTATGTGATCGACGTGGCGGGCGGCGAAAAGATTCCGCGCAAGGGCGGCCCCGGCATCACGAAGTCGGACCTGCTCGTCATCAACAAGACCGACCTCGCGCCGCTCGTGGGTGCGAACCTCGACATCATGGCCTCGGACGCGAAGAAGATGCGTGGCGAGCGGCCTTTCGTGATGTGCAATTTGAAGGCGCTCGAGGGGCTCGATGAGGTGATCGCGTTCATCGAAAAACGAGGCCTCCTGGTCACAGAAAGCGCTTGAGCCCATCGACGTCCCACCACCGGTCTCTCAGATTGACGGATCGATGTAGTCGGCGTTTTTCACGATCCAGTCCGGGTTCAGGTGTGACCTGTCCTCATAGAGGGCCGACCATTTTCCCGTCACGCGGATGCACGCTTCATCCACACACAGGCGCGCCTCGGGGTCGATGATCGAGGCATTGTCGCGCTGGGCAAGCGCGATCAGTTCCTTGCGAACACTCTCTTGCAGGCCATCGATTTTCACGCGTTGCTCAGCCTCGCGTGGGTCGAAGCGGCCGACTCTCGATAAAAATACGTGCGGGTCAAACGGGTCGCCTATCGGATTGTCGAGCAGCACATAGACCTTTTTGTTCTGCGCCTGCAGCTCCCTGACTTCCCGATCGAGTTCGGCGAATGCCGCCGCTCTTCCTGCTGGCGTGGCCAGACTCAGTTCCTTCTGGCCGCTGACCAGGTAGTAGCCCGGGGCGTTGAAGTAGTAACTCCAGTAGCCGCCGATCACAACCGTCGTTATTCGGCGATTCGCGGCCTTCGCCAGCGCCTCGCGCCGGACTGACCCGCACTCCGAATCGACCGGCAAATCATGATCTAAAACGTGTGGAATGGGAGGACAAGCCGCGGCGACAGCAAAGATGGCGCCGTTCTTTGAAGGGTTGGCCTCCTCATCCGCGTAGACGCGTTCGGCATACTGGGCGACATGCGAATCGCCGAGAAAAAGCGTCGCGGCCTTCCGGTCTTCGTGCAAGGGATAGATGCCGTCCCGAGCCTGCCCATCCGGACTTCTTAGCGCGAGGAAGTGCCACCCTGTCCGCGTGGCCAGGTTGACGGCATCGAAGCGGGGACCGATGAGCGCATCCTTGATCGCTACGCCGCTAACCATCATCAGCACGAGGCCGAGAACCAGCAGAAGCGCCGTTCGATTCGCAGAGCGATGCCAGCGAATCTTCCTCTCGACAAAGCGGTGCGTGAGCCAGGCGAGCAAGATTGATAGCAATACCACGGCAATCTTCGTGGGGTGACCATTGTCCGGCCAGACGAGATGGGCGAAAGACAACAACGGCCAATGCCAGAGATAAAGCGGGTAGCTAATCAGCCCGCAAGTCACGAACGGGCGACTCGAGAGAACGGTGCGATTGATCCACGCGCCTGAACCCGCTGCGATGACGAAGAATGTGCCCATCGTCGGCAACAACGCCCACAATCCTGGAAATGGCCGCTCGTGATTGATCAGCAAGAATCCTGACAGCAAGAGACCCACTCCCATTGCACAGAGCAGGTTGGCGCATCGGCCAACCAGATCCGGGCGACGCAAAGCGATATAGGCAAGCGAGCCGCCAACCATGAGTTCCCAGAAGCGGGAAAGGGGCGAGTAGAAGGCAGCAACGGGATCCCGCCAGGCAAGCCATACGCTGATGCCGAAGGACATCGCCAGGATCGCCCCGTTCACGACCGAGAAGCGCCAGCGATGTGTCCACGCATAGCTCAATAGCAGGGGCCAGAATATGTAGTATTGCTCTTCAACCGCAAGGCTCCAGAGATGCAACAGCGGTTTGGCCTCGTGACCGCTATCGAAGTAGCCGCTCTCGCTCCACAAGACAAAATTCTGGACGAAGGACGTCCCGCCGACGATGTGCTTCCCGAGTTGCGGGTACTCGTCTCGCAGCAGCACGAGCCAACCGGTAGCCGCGCAAAAGAACAATACAAGAAGAAGCGCGGGGAAAATTCGGCGGATACGCTTGCAGTAGAAATCAGCAATACTGAATTTGTCGCGCTCGAGATTCGTGAGAATGATGGTGGTAATGAGATATCCGGAGATGACAAAGAAAACGTCGACCCCGATAAATCCACCCGCCATTCGGCTTGGGAACGCATGAAAGAGAATCACTCCCATAACCGCAATTGCTCGCAGGCCGTCGACGTGTGGGCGATATTCATGCGTCGATACGCTGCGGGTCGCGGCTCGATCCGGCGGACTATCGAGCACTTCCGTCGCGGACGGAACCGGCAGCACTTGCGGGGTAATCGTCGGTGACATGAACTGGCCTTCGATGACTGCATGTCGGTGAAGCGGACGCAGGCGACACCGATAATCAGCAATGCGTTCCTTACGCGGACGTGGCCCGAACGCAAATCAACCACGTGAACCCAGTACACCCGCGCTCAGGTTTGAGCGTATGTGCGCATACGTACGCATCGCTGCGCGTGAAGGTATGCAATGACCCAATCCTTTCATGCGCCTATAAGCCACCCTTCATGCGTCTATACATTGCCCTTCACGCGTCCGTTTTTGTCCCTTTCAAAAGACGGACTTTCAAATAACAAACAAAACGCTCCAAGGTGAAAATGACGCCGGCTTATCCGGAGTTGCGCCTGCCAGACCGACGTTCCCAGTGGCGCTGCCCCACGGGCTCGCGCTTTGCATTGGCGCCGCAATGCTCGTCGTCGACCAACGATCGGTGGATGATAGTTAGTTTTGCGATATTAATTCTCGAGAAAATATAGCAACACGAAGATTGGCAGCGGTCAGATACGGAGAAGGTAGAAAGTCATGGCTGCGATCGTTGCCGGTTTGATCGCCCTTGTCGTCGTTGGGTGACTTGCGCATGCGCTACCGCGCACAAATTCACGCATCGGAGACGAGCGCCTGCACGACGTCCACCGTGCGTGCCGTCGCGCCGCGGTGGCGCGAGGCGAATGCCGCCGCGGCCGCGCCCATCGCGACCCGGCGCGGCTTGTCGTTGAAGAGTTCGCGCAACGCGCGCGCGAGATCGGCGGGATCCTGAACCTGCAGGGCCGCGCCCGCGGCCGTGGCGTCGGCGGTGGCCTGCGTGAAATTGAATACGTGCGGCCCGATCAGCACCGGCACACCCACGGCGCACGCTTCGATCAGGTTCTGGCCGCCGAGCGGCAGAAGACTGCCGCCAATGAACGCGAGGTCGGCGGCGGCGTAATAGGCGCCCATCTCCCCCATCGAATCGCCGAGCAGCACGCTCACGTCCTGCGGCAACAAACGCACGCCCGCATGCGCGGAGGCCGCGGCAGCCGCGGCCGGCGCCCAGCGCGAGCGTCGTTCGAGCTTGTAGTTCTTGCGCTCCACGAGCGCGGCTACCTCGTCGAAGCGCTGCGGATGGCGCGGCACGAGGATCAGCAGCGCATCCGGCACATTAAGTGCCGCGAAGGCCTGCAGCACGAGCTCCTCTTCCCCTTCGCGCGTGCTCGCCGCCACCCACACCGACCGCTCGCCGATCGCGCGCCGCCATTCACGGCCCCGCGCGATCAGCGCCGGCGGGCTCGCCATGTCGAACTTGAGATTGCCGAGCACCGCCACATTGCGCGCGCCGAGCGCGGTGAGGCGCTCCGCATCGGAGGGGCTTTGCGCGAGCACCCGCGTGAAGCCGCCAAACACCTCGCGTGTGCCCGCGCCGAACTTCGCCGCGCGCTTGAACGAGCGCGCCGACATGCGCGCGTTGGTGAGCACGAGCGGCACGTCGGCACGCTTGCACTCGTCGATGAGCGTGGGCCAGACCTCGGTTTCCATCACGAGACCAAGCGACGGCCGCCACGCGTGCAGAAAGCGCCGCACGGCGTGCGGCATGTCGTACGGCAGGTAGCAGCGCAGCACGCGATTGCCGAACAGCTGCTCGCCGGTGGCGCGGCCACCCGGCGTCATGTGCGTGAGCAGAATGCGCGCGTCAGGCCGCGCCGCCAGCAGCGCGTCGACGAGCGGCTGAGCCGCGCGGGTTTCGCCCACGGAGACAGCGTGCACCCAGATGAGCGCCGCATCGTCCTCGGGCAAGCGCCCTGCCGCATAGCCGAAACGCTCGCCGATATGCTCTCGATAGCCGCGCTCGCGGCGCGAGCGAATGAATAGCCGCAGCACCGCGAGCGGGGCAATGAGCCACCAGGCCGCGCGATAGATTGCTCTCAGCATCGGGCCTCCGCGTCGGCCAGGGTCATGCGAAACGCCGCGGCCGCGCGGCACGAGGCGTGGATCGGCAAGCTCGTCGCACGTGGATTCAAACCAGTTCCTTGCCCTTGAGGCGTTCGAGAATGCCGAGCGGCGCCCATTCGGGATGCACCATGTCCTTCACCGGCAGGAAGAAGGTCTGCTCCATCATGAACTGACCGGACATCACGGCATGCGACGTGTGATCGGAGAAGCACACCCAGACGCTGCCCGGCGGAAAACCGATGGTCTCCTGCGGGCACGCCTTCTGGTAATCGAGATCAGCCTTCATGCCGTCGTGGAGATTGAGCATCAGATGGTCGTACTCGCTGCGCTGCGACTTCGTGATGTGCAGCAGGTTCTGCAGCCACGCCGAGCCCGGAAACTGCGGCTTGATGTTCGGCAGGAAGCGTTTTGCCATGTCCTCGAACGGCTCGCCCACGCGCCACACGCGCGGCACGCCGTTCGGGTTGACGTTGGTGAACACGCGCAGGATGCGCTCGCCATAGTTCGGACGCGAGGGAAAGGCATCCACGTGCAGGCGCGAATCGTCCTTGCGCCACGAGGTCTGGCGCGTTTCCACCTGATGCAGGCGCAGGCTCGTGGGCGCGACACGCAGCTTGCCGGTGTACTCGGGAAAGAGGCCGTCGACCAGCGTGCGCGCGCAGGTCTGGTAACGCGCGATCAGCGCGCGCACGGCAGACTGCGTGACGGTGTCGCCGAGCACGCCGTGCAGCGCGCCGCCGTTCGGGTCGAGGCTGATGTTCTTGCGCTTGGGGTCGGCGATCGCGGGGTCGAGCAGCGCGCGCTCGCCGCCCTCGATCGCAAAGGCCAGGTTCGGGAAATACAGCACCTTGCCCTGCTCGACGGCGTCGAGCAGCGTCTCGCGCGGTTGCGAGAGCTGCTGGCCATGCCAGTCGGCGGAAGTGACTTCGATGATCTGGGATTCGTTCATGGTCGCCCCTGGAGCGATGGATCTGATTGCCTGCCGGTGCGGCGCGCTGCGAGCGTGGTGCGCTTGATTGCCGTCTCGCGCGCCGCATGCCGGCCAGGCCCTGGCGCGCGCTGGTGCACGTCTGTGCACCCTCGTGCGCGCCGATTCTTATACCCGCAGCCTCAGT